>JAYWBE010000152.1:0-1994 GCA_043781715.1 Gemmatimonadaceae bacterium | reverse complement strand
ACCTCTTCCGAATTAGCTTCAGGGAAGCTGCATCGACGGGTGTTTCTCTTTCCGGTGGATCAAGTACTCTAGAATGCCTCTTCTTCGCAGGATAGCTGGCGTCGTTGTCTCCCTACTTCTGCTGCAGCCGAGCGTTGGCGCAGCTGGTGGGGTCAACTGCGCGTCGGCTTCCGGACGGATGGGCGGTGTCGGATCCACGATGAAGCACGGCTCGATGACAATGTCGGACACGCCGAAATCCTCGTCGGCTTTGGCTGCGTTGGTAACGACCAGGGCTCCTTTGGATCAGTCATGCGCAGATTCGCACGGCGCAGCCTGCATCGCCACAGGGTCTTGCACTTCGACTGGGAACCTCACACCGACCCGGTCGCTGGAAGCGCCGCGGACCCCTTCAGGCGCCGTTTTTCTGCAGCCGACTGCAATGGCGCAAAGCCCCAGTCCCTCCCCCGAAGTTCCTCCCCCCCGAGCATAGTACGGCGCGCTCCATGCCGGGACGGATAATCGCCGCCCTGGTATGACCACCGCGGTCTGCATTCGGCGACCGCAGCGAACGTCCCGCGATGCAATGAAGCGGGACCAGGGAGAAACACAATGAAAAGTCTCAACCACCCCGGCACGAATGCCGGGCGTGCAATTCACATGCGGCTCATCGTCGCCACCGCGATGCTGGTGTTCGTCACGCCGGGAATCCTTGCTGGCCAGTCATTGGGGATCGGTTCGACGAGGGGCGACGCCGTGAAGGCGGAGACCGCTGATTCGTCGACGCGGTTACGACTCGGGACAGTCTATGACGAGTTGCGGAAAGCGAACCCACGTATTCAGGCGGCGGAGGCGCTGGCTCGCGCGGCTCGCTCGCGCATTTCGAGCGCGGGCCTGCCCCCAGATCCCCAGGTCCAGTTCGGATGGATGAACTACGAGCTGCCGTCGCTCAAGCCCATGGAAGTGCTCGGCATGAAGCAGCTTCAGGTGATGCAGATGCTGCCCCTTGGCGGGAAGCTCGGATTGTCGAGGAGGATAGCGAGAGAACGCGCTACCGCTCAGAGCGAACGCGCCCAGGATGCCTGGTGGGAAGTACGGGCACTGGCCGCGATGCCGTTCTACGAGCTCTATCGTGCCGACCAGTCGCTCGTGGTCATGCGGGAGACTTTGCGTCTTCTCGGTGACATCCGTGAAGTGGCGGACGTGATGTATCGGGTGGGCAGCGGCAATCAGGCTGACGTGCTTCGCGCGCAGGTGGAAATCGCCCGCATGACAGAGGATACGCTCCGCATGCAGGCGATGCGCATCAGCATGGCCGCGAGACTCAATGCCATTCTCGATCACCCGCAACTGGCCCCGGTCGGGTCGCCCGCGATGCCGGCATTCCCGAAAGCCATTCCGAGCCTGGACTCGCTGGAGCAGCTCGCGTATGCGGCGAGACCGATGCTCAGAGCAGGTGCGGCAGACCTGTCGGCCGCCGAGTCGATGGAACGGCTCGCTCGAAAGGAATTGCTCCCCGATCTTCAGCTGGGAGTTCAGTACGCCCAGCGAAGCAAGGCGCTAGGTGCTGGCGGTATGTCGGGTGGCTCTGTCAGTGGAACCGAGCGAATGGGCAGCCTGATGATCGGCGCAAGCGTTCCGGTCTTTGCGCGGAGCCGACAACTCAAATTGCGAGAGGAGGCCGCGGCAATGCGCCAGATGGCCACCTCGGATCTGGCGGAGATGCGGGCCAACACGCGCGGCGCGTTGGGAGAGCGGTCCGCCGATCTCGTCCGCGCGCGACGGCTCGGTGAGCTCTATCGCAATACCATCATTCCTCAGTCCCGGGCCGCTGTTTCGTCTGCCTTTGCTGCCTATCGCGTAGGCAAGGTGGACTTCCTGACACTGCTCGACGACCAGATGACGGTGAACAAATACCGCCAGGAGCTGGTGGCGCTGGAAGCCGAAGAGGGGCGTGCCTGGGCGGAGCTGGAAATGCTGACTGGCACCGCCCTGCTCGATCCCGCCGCAATCTC
>JAYWBE010000151.1:0-1998 GCA_043781715.1 Gemmatimonadaceae bacterium | reverse complement strand
TCAGGCCAAAGGATTCGGGACCGGTTTGCAAATCCTGTTCGAGGCCAACCGGTAGTCGATCAAACGAAATCACCAACTTGCAGGCCTCTTTATAGGCTTCCCACACACGGCCGTGACGCAAGTCGAGGTAGTAAGACAATGCCAGCTGGCGCCGGCCGCCGTTTTTCTGGTCGGTCGTCGTTTGATCGCAAAGGAGCCTTACAAGCGCCGCGTTGGTCGTCAAGGCAAAGATTTGGCGCCCAAGAAAATCCCGAACGAGCAGTTCAGCGCGCTTTCGTGAAATCGAAAGTTTTGACTGGAGCATCGAGTAACAGCGATCCTCCCAAGACACCCCAGACAACGGAAGAAGGTGCTCGAATCGCGTAGCCGTGGTGACGTATAAAGAAGCGAGGATGGCCTCAGACAGATCCCGCGGCAATGCGAGCCGGATCCAGTCATTGGGACTCAGTCCCCGAATTCTTCTGAACACCCACGGTGTACTTTTGATACGGTCTCCAACTCGAAAACTAACCAATTCAACTTGTAAGAAGTCGGTCGCCCATCGACCACCCGATTGCTCGGCAGGGCTATTGATGGGGAAATTTAAGACTTCCGCGATGCTGCGACCGGTGCAAAGTGCCAGAGCTATGAGGATGCACTCATAGTCTTGAGGAGGGCTTCGGCCGGGCGTTGCTTCATTTTTCAACGCAAGACAAAAGTTTTTGAGACTGCGAATCTCAGCCGGCCTGGGGTAGTTCCAATGCGACTTCAGTAAATTGCGAACGGAGAAATCGCGTGGATAACTTAAATTGGCATTTCCACCGTCCTCGCCAGCATCGGGTGGTGCTGAATTTGGTTCGATCTTCCGCTTCTCTTGAGTTCCCTTTTGCCCAAGCAAAGAGTTCACGTCAACGAGGTACCGGGTCGCTATCCCGACGTCAAAAATCCTGGAGCTACCTTTGCCAGCGGCGCTAAGCTTTAGAAGTTCGGTCGAAAAATAAGACTGCCAGGCGAAAAAACCGATATCCGAGATTTCGTGTCCCCGCTCTTGTGGCTGGGCACTATCTTCAGCCCACCGTTCCACATCAGAGAGGACCGCGGCAAGAGGATGGTATTGTTCCCCGGATGGAGAGGTCCGCGCCGCATTGGGAAAATAGCTCGCCATTGAGTGAGCGATCCATTGCACAGCACAGGCACTTGCAAACTGCGGGGTATCCAAACGGAATACTTTGTCGAGCCCCGAATACGCGGAAGGTACTCGCTTTCGATTGTGAAAATGATTTCCCCGCTGGAGGTGCAGATAGTCACCATAAGAAGGCTCAGGATCTGGAATGTCGATGTGTATGCTGCTTAGCCTACGCGCAAGCGCAAAACCATCCAAAATCTCGTTCAAAAATGGCAACTCGGCTTTGAGTGCGAGAAACTGTGGGTGCAACAGAGATGCAAGTTCCAGCGCATCGCTTGGCTGATCAACATTAATTGAGCCGAGAGCCCGAAGGCTATCGATAACCTGAAGCTCGGATACGTCAGGATCCTCCAACTTTAGCCAAAGGTGGCGCGCTAGATGTTTCAATTGCACGGAGGTAAAGCTTCGGTGGCGCGCCAAGAGAAGCTCGGCTGCCCTTGGCGCGCCACTCCTCCGGCCGGATGTTTGATTGCATCTAAAGACACATGAGCTTTTTTGTCAACCTTCGCTGCTCCGGACATTCAAACAAGACTTCCGATCACATGAAAAGAGACTTTTCAGCGCTTTCTGACTGGTCATATTGCTCGTTTTTCAGCAGCAATTGATGGCGCGCCGAGCTTGCAAAAATACTGACCAATGGTCAGCAATCTGACGCTAAAACCGAGCGGCGCGCGCCACGATAGGAATACCGTCATGTGAATAATAGACGCAAATAGTCGCTAAGAGAAGGAGAGCAATCCATATCGTTCACTAGATAAATCGTTATAAAACAACTACTTGCAACGTTTTACGCCAATGAAAGCCGCCAAGACACTCAGAGGGTTTTTGCTTTC
>JAYWBE010000150.1:0-1998 GCA_043781715.1 Gemmatimonadaceae bacterium | reverse complement strand
AGAAAGCGGAGCAGCGGGCGTGATCCTCGTTGGTGAGCTGTCCCTCTGGGTCGCGCTCCTCATGGCGGTCTGGGCAGCGACGGTGTCCTTCGCCGGCGGACAGATGCGCCGCGCGGACCTGATCGAGAGCGGAGAGCGAGCGATCTACGCGACGCTCGCGATGGTGGTGCTTGCATCGCTCGGACTCTGGACCGCGCTCCTGACCCACGACTTCTCGATCCGGTACGTCGCGTCCTATACGAGCGCGAATCTCCCCAAGGTCTATACGATCGCGGCGTTCTGGGGCGGGCAATCGGGATCGCTGCTCTTCTGGGCGCTGATTCTCTCGATTTTCTCGGCCATCGCTCTCTGGACGAATCGAACACGCAATCGCGAGCTGATGCCGTACGTCACCGGCACGTTGGCGCTGATCCTGGTTTTCTTCCTCGCCATGATCTGCCTCGGCTCAAATCCATTTGAGCGCCTCGACTTTATTCCCCTCGACGGTCGCGGGCTGAATCCGCAATTGCAGAATCCCGGGATGGCGATCCATCCGCCCAATCTCTATCTCGGGTACGTCGGCACGTCGATTCCCTTCGCGTTCGCGATTGCGGCACTTCTGACGAGACGGCTCGACTCTGAGTGGCTGGCGGCGGTCAGACGCTGGGCTCTGCTCTCGTGGTTCTTCAACACAATGGGAATAGTGCTCGGCATGTGGTGGGCGTACGTCGAGCTCGGGTGGGGCGGATACTGGGCGTGGGACCCTGTCGAGAACGCATCGCTGCTGCCGTGGCTGGTGAACACCGCGTTCCTGCATTCGATCATGGTGCAGGAGAAGCGCGGGATGCTCCGCAAATGGAACGTCACGCTCGTCGTCTCAGCGTTTCTGCTCTCGATCTTCGGCACGTTCATCACGCGCAGCGGCGTGATCTCGAGCGTTCACTCGTTCGCACAATCGCCGGTAGGAAAGTGGTTCGCGGGGTTTTTGATTCTCGCGATTGTCGTGACCGCATATCTCGTCTCGACGCGGTTGCAGGATCTTAAATCGACGGCCGTGCTCGAGAGCATGGTGAGTCGCGAGGCGGCATTCCTCTACAACAATCTCGTGCTCGTGGGAATCGCGTTCTCGGTGCTGTGGGGGACGCTCTTCCCGATCATCAGCGAAGCGGTGCGCGGCAACAAAATCACTGTCGGGCCGCCCTTCTTCAACACGGTCAACATTCCGCTCGGACTCTTGTTGTTGCTGCTGACTGGAATCGGACCGTTGATCGCCTGGCGCCGAGCGTCGGTGGCAAACCTCAAGCGGCAATTCCTGATTCCGGTGGCGTCCGCGGTGGCGATCGGAATTCTGTTCTTTGCTCTGGGTGTGCACAACCTCGCCGCACTCCTGTCGTTTACGTTCGGCGGGCTCGTGCTCGCGACGATCGTCCAGGAGTTCTACAAGGGCGTGAACGCCAGGCATCACATGTACGGCGAGTCACGGGTAATCGCGCTGCCGCGGCTGGTCGCGCGAAATCGGCGGCGATACGGCGGGTACATCGTCCACTTCGGCGTGGTCGTGGTGTTCGCGGCATTCGCCGGCCTGGCGTTCAAGCGTGAGTTCGATCTGACGTTGAACCCCGGCGACTCGAAGACCGTGACCGATGCGTGGGGACATCGCTGGACTTTTCTGAGCCAGGGGATCTCGCGATACACCGTTCTGAACCGCGATGTCACGGCGATCGCGCTCGACGTCACGCGCGATGGGAAGCCCGCCGGCGTCATCACGAGCGAGAAGCGCCAGCACGTCGATTCGCGTGGAGCGCCGACGTTCGAGCCGTCGACGGAAGTCGGAATCATGGGGTCGTTCAAGCAGGATGTGTACGTTGTTCTCGCGGGAGTGCGCGAAGCCGATGACGCCGAGATTCGCGTGACGTTCAATCCTCTGGTGCGCTGGGTCTGGCTCGGTGGAACGCTCATGGCGCTCGGCGGACTCGTAGTGATGTGGCCCGCCGCCGACCGACAGCGCGCGCAGAGCGG
>JAYWBE010000149.1:0-6323 GCA_043781715.1 Gemmatimonadaceae bacterium | reverse complement strand
AGCTGGCCGGAAGCGAAGCGCTACATGGAAGAATCGGTCGCCAATGAGCCGGACCGGATCGTTCATCACCTCGATCTCGGCGGGGTCTACAAGAACATTGGCGACAAGGCCAAAGCGCGCGCCGAGTACGAAGCGGTTATGAAGCTGCCCAACCGGGATTACAACGACCGCCATTACAAGGCGGAAGCAGACGCGGCGCTCAGAGCCGGCTAGGTCTTCAGCTCGGCGTTCAGCTCTTCCTCTTCCGCTTCCCCTTCGCTCTCGGTGGCGGCGAGCTCAAGCTCCTCGGCGAGCTCGTCCCACATATCGTCGTCACTTCGTAGTCTCCGCACGCGCCGCCCTATGCGATGGCGGGTCTCGTCTCCGCTCGCGGGCGCCCAAAGGAGCGCGACCGTCGCGCCCAGGATTGCTCCAAGAGCGATCCCGGCCGTAAACAGCCCAATGTTGTTCCAGTCGGGGACAGTCTCGCTGGGAAGGCCCTCCCGTTTGGGCTGAGGAATCGATCCGGGGGGTGGCGCCTTGGGGCTGGACGAGGCCGGTCTGGGCGGGCTGGGAGAATTGAACATAAGAGCCTGGCTCAGGGGATGGTAAGAAATTTGCCCTAAACCTGAACTTAGCAATAGCCGTGCGAGGGTGCTGAATGAGCAGTTCAGGTAAAATGGTATTGTTGGTGGAGGACAACGAGGACAATCGTATAGTCTACTCCACCATCCTGAAGCACTTCGGTTACGAGGTAACCGAAGCACTGAATGGTGAGGAAGGAATAGCAAAGGCTCGGTCAGAAAAGCCTGACTTGATCCTGATGGATATCTCCATCCCGATCATCGACGGCTGGGAGGCTACCCAGGTGCTGAAGCACGATCCCTCTACGAAGATGATCCCCATCATCGCGCTCACCGCGCACGCGCTCGCGTCCGATCGCGAGAAGGCGATGGAGGTCGGCTGCGATGGATACCTCGCCAAGCCCTGTGAGCCGCGAGCCGTAGTCGCAGAGGTGCAGCGATTCCTCGGCAAGAACAATGGAGCCTAAGACAAAGGGCCGGATTCTTGTCGTAGACGACCACGAGGACAACATTGAGCTCCTCCGCGCTCGCTTCGAGGCGCGCGGCTACGAGGTACAGGGAGCGAGCGATGGACAGGCGGCTTTGGACGCAGTTCCAATCTTCTGCCCCGACCTGATACTTCTCGACGTCATGATGCCGAAGATGGACGGCATGGAGGTAGTGCGCAGGCTCAAGATCAAACGGGAGAACAAGGAAATTCCCTTCATTCCCGTCATCATGCAGACCGCCCTCGACTCGACCGAGAACAAGGTCGAGGGGCTGGACGCGGGAGCCGAGGACTATGTCACGAAGCCGATCAACTTCGCCGAGCTCGAGGCCAGGGTTAACTCCCACCTGCGGATCAAGAAGCTGCAGTCCGATCTCGCGGCGACCAACGCGGAGCTCGCCGCAAGCAAGCAGGAGTTGTCGGAGACGAACGGCAAGTTGTCGGAGGCGAACGACAAGTTGCGGCGGATCTCACTCACCGACGGACTTACCGATATCGACAACAGGCGCTGCCTGGAAGACCGCCTGCACGAGATGTGGCAGCACTCGGTGCGGCTCCACGAGCCCATCGCGCTGATCATGTGCGACATCGACAAATTCAAGAGCGTAAACGACAACTTCGGGCACCAGGCCGGAGACTCCGTGCTCAAGGAAGTCGCGCAGCTACTGAAGGGCGAGGCGCGGGAGATCGATCGCGTCGGCCGCTACGGCGGCGAGGAGTTCCTTCTCATTTTGCCGGGTACCGTGCTCGATTCCGCAGTCACCTTCGCCGAGCGGCTGCGGGAGAAGATTGATCGCCATACATTCTCGTACGCTGGCGGGACGCTGACCCGAACGATAAGCTGCGGCGTGGCGGCCTCGCCCCACCCGCGCGTGAAGGATCAGGAAGCCCTATTGAGAGCGGCGGACGATGCTCTCTACGTGGCGAAAGAGACCGGGCGCAACCGCGTGGTGCGCTTCGACAGCACCGATTACAACGAACATACGGAAAGCAAAGGAAACAACCCGTCGGATGGCGAAAAGCCGGTCAAACAAGCAACGGGAAGCGGCGGAAGCACCTCCGCCCAAGGCGCGCCCCCAGGACCCAAAGCCTCGGCAGAAGGCCGACGAGCTCAAGCTTAGACGCGCGGGCGAGCTGCGGGCTCTCCTCACCCGCGCATCCCACGAGTACTACGTTCTCGACCGTCCGACGATGTCGGACGCCCAGTACGACAAGCTGTTTCGCGAGCTTCAGGAGCTGGAGAAGATTTTTCCGGAATGCCTCACTCCGGATTCGCCGACTCTACGCGTCGGCGCCGAGCCCCAGAGTCAGCTCTCCAAGCATCAGCATCTTCGGCCGATGCTCTCGCTCGCCAACGCGTTCGACGACGAAGAGCTGCGCGCCTGGGAAGACCGATTGGTGCGAATGGCGGGCGACGACGTCGCGAAGTCGGGGTACACCTCGGAGCTCAAGATCGATGGCACCGCTGTCGCGCTCACCTACGAGAATCAGCTTTTCGTCAAGGGCGCGACGCGCGGCAATGGCGCCATTGGAGAGGACGTGACTGTGAATCTCCGGACGGTGCGCGACGTTCAGCTGCGCCTGCACGCGAGCGCGCCCAAGGGGCGCATCGAGATTCGCGGCGAGATCTACTTCCCCTTCGATCGCTTTGAGGAGATGAACGAAGCCCGGGCGCGCGCGGGCGATCCAGTCTTCGCCACCCCACGCAACGCCGCCGCGGGAAGCCTCAGGCAGCTCGATCCCACGATCACCGCGTCTCGGCCGCTCAGATTCTTTGGGTATTCGGTCGCCGCGCCGGATGGAGAAGAGCTGCCATTCGAGACGCAGACGGAGCTGCTCGACGCGCTCGTGGAGTGGGGCATTCCGGTGGCGCCGCACCGCAAGCGCTCGAAGACGCTGGCCGAAGTCGAGAAGTGGGCGTACGAGCTCGAGCACAAAATCCGTAGCGAGCTGAACTTCGGGATCGACGGCGGCGTGGTAAAAGTGGATTCTCTCCGCCTTCAGGAGGAGCTGGGCGTCATCGGTGGACGCGAGCCGCGGTGGGCGATCGCACGCAAGTTCGCCCCGGACATCGCGGAAACCAAGTTGTTGAAGATCAAGGTCAACGTCGGTCGAACCGGTGCACTGAATCCGTACGCGGAGCTCGAGCCCGTAGAGATCGGCGGCGTGATCGTGAAGCTGGCGACGCTGCACAACGAAGATCTCATCATCTCCAAGGATCTTCGTGAGGGCGATTGGGTGCAGGTGAAGAGAGCCGGCGATGTGATTCCGCAGATCATCGGGCCGATTCCCGAGAGGCGCACCGGCAGCGAGGTGCCCTGGCGGATGCCGAAGAAGTGCCCGGTGTGTGGAACACCGGCGACCCGAGAAGAGGATGAGGCCGCGATCTACTGTCCGAACGTCGCGTGTCCCGGGCGGCAGCTGGAAGGTCTGGTGCACTTCACCTCGCGGGGCGCGATGGACATTCGCGGACTCTCGTACGCTCGCATTCAGCAGCTCGTCGAGGCCGGGCTGGTTCGCGATCCCGGAGATCTCTACGCGCTCAAGCGCGAGCGGCTCCTCGAGCTCGAAGGCTACGCCGACAAGGGCACCGGCTCGCTGATCGCCGCGATCGAGGCATCGAAATCACAACCGCTCCAGCGACTGCTTCACGCCCTCGGAATCCGGCACGTTGGATCGATCGCGGCGCAGCTCCTCGCGCAGCATTTTGGAACGCTCGACGCTATCATGTCGGCGTCAGCGGACGACATTCTGAACGTGCGGGGCATTGGAGCGACGATAGCCAATGGCGTGGTGGCGTACTTCTCCAATCCCGCCGGCCGCGCGCTCGTCGAAAAGCTGAGGTCGCACGGCGTCAATTTCACCGAGCCGCGTGCGGTTGTGGCCGGAGGACCCCTAAGCGGGATGATACTCGTAATCACCGGCACTCTGCCGACGCTGAGCAGAGCGACGGCGACCGCGACGATTGAAGCCGCGGGCGGGCGCGTCACCGGATCCGTCTCCAAGTCGACAGATTTCCTCCTCGCCGGCGAGGATGCCGGTAGCAAACTCGACAAGGCGAAGTCACTCGGTGTCACGGTAATTGACGAGGCCGACCTCTTGCGTCGAGTCAATTCTCCCGCAACATCTACCTCGTGAGATCGTCCTAACTTCGCATGCCAACTTCAGAAGCCCCCGAGTTGATCGGCCTGGCGCAGCGCACGCTGCGCGATCTTCGCCTGCGCGTCGCCGGCGCCAGCGGTGGCGGCCCCGATGCGCTTCGTGAGGCGGGGTACGCGGGCGCGGGCTCGCTCTTCGATGCGTTCGAGACCTGGCTCAACGACCGCGGCTCGAGGAAGGCGGAAGAACTTGCGATCGACGAGTTCTCCGCGCGCACCGCTGAGTTCTTTCAGGCGGCGGGATGGGGGCGCGTGACGTTCCGCTCTTTGCACGACGCGCTCGCCGTGATCGACATCGAGGGATGCTGGGAAGCGCAGCTCCACGGCGAAGGCGAGAGTGGTTGCCATCTCACCACCGGGACCCTCGCCGGATTCCTCGGCTGTCTCGCCGATTATCCAGTCGCCGTGATGGAGCTCGAGTGCACCGTCGGCGGAAAAGCGCGCTGCCGATTCCTGGCCGGAAATGCCGACATGCTGGAGCACGCGTACGAGCGAGTCTCCCGCGGCGAGCAGTGGGAGACGATCGGGGCGGGAGAGTACTAATTGTTTTGCCCGCTTCTTACGGGGCGGGCGAAACTTCTTAACTGAAGACTACCTGCCGGGGGCGGTCGGCAGGTAGTCTTCAGTTATGGGTTTGCGGATCCAAGCGCGTCGGCGTACAACGGATTGGGCCTCAGCTCCCCGTCGACAAGAATCTCCCGATCCCAGGGCAGAATGATTGTGCTCTCGGTCGCGATCGCGTGAAAATCCGGAGCATAGCCGCCGGTACGAATTGAGACCGCGGTCCGAACCTCCGCTGCACCGGCCTCCTGAACTGAGGACACGGCCAGACGCATCGTAGCTCCCGAATCGCACGTTTCATCCACGATCAGAACGCGCTTGCCCCGCACTTCCTTTGGCGCGCTGCCGAACACCTCAGGCGCTTCGCGCGCCCGCGACGATCTGTATTTCCGGCTCACCACCAGCGAATGGAACTCGCGTCCAAGGATTGCCGCTATCACTGCGCCTGGAATCACCCCCGCTGTCGCGATGCCGATGACGATCTCGGGGTCATAGGCGCGCGCCACCTTGAGGGCCAGGCCGCGCGACAGCTCGCCGAAGAACGGCCATTCGATTTCGAGTACGCCTTTGGAGGCGTCGACCGTGTGTTTGCGGGGTGACATTTTGCTCTCAAACTGTTCGGGGAAAAGCAGTTAGGTTAAGCTAGCCCTCTCACATCATAGTCGGTAGATTCGAGCAAATGTCATTCTGGGACCGCTTCACTGGCGGCAGGCCGAAGCCGGCGACAGAAAACCTCGACTACCTCAACGAGGCGCTCGCGCTGGAACGCCAGGGCGATTACGACGCCGCGCTGACGTCCTACCGGCTCGCGCTCCGCCAGAGACCCAACAATCACAAGGTCCTCCAGAACATGGCCATCGCCTACTCGAAGCTTGGTCAGCTCGACGAGGCGATTCGCTGCTACCGCCGCGCTCTCGCGATCGAGCCCAAGCTCTCGGGAGCGCACTACGGTCTGGCATTTCTTCTCCTCAGGCGTGGCGAACTGAGCGACGCGGCGTTTCATCTTGACGCGTTTCTGATGGATCCGCCGCGTAGCTCGGAAGCCGAACGTTGGGTGAAGCACGCCCAGAAAACTCTCGATGAGATGAAGAGCGCCGCACCTCCTCCCTCCAGCCCGAAATTGACGACCAGCGAGTATCCGGGGATTGCAGAGTAGATGGGGGCGGTCCTCGCTGTCGTAAGCCAGAAGGGAGGAGTCGGCAAAACCACCACCGCTGTAAATCTCGCCGCCGCATTCGCGCGCCGGGGAATGAAGACGCTGCTTATCGACGTCGATCCGCAGGGATCGGTGCGTTACGGCTCTGGCCTCGCGCGCGGTCACGAGACGGCGGGATTCGCCGATTACCTGAACGGCGAGCGCAGCCTCCGCGAGATCATTCTACCGACCGCTCTTCCGTGGCTGCGGGTCATTCTTGCCGGCTCCGTCGCCGACGAGTCGGACCACGCGGTCTACTCGCAGCTGGTCCGGGAGACGAATGTCCTCCAGGACCTGCTTCAGATGGCGGAGCAGCGGTGCCAGGTCGTAGTCGTCGATACGCCACCCGGGCTGGGATC
>JAYWBE010000148.1:0-2007 GCA_043781715.1 Gemmatimonadaceae bacterium | reverse complement strand
ACTCCCGCGCGTGACGGGTCTTGGTCATAAAGTCGTGCTCTTCGATTCCCGGCCGGTACTTCACTTCCTTGAGGTGAATCACGTGCTGCTTTTTCTTCGCCTGGCGCGCCATCTTCGCCTGCTCGAACTTGAATTTCCCGTAGTCCATGATGCGGGCCACGGGGGGCCTCGCCATTGGTGCAACTTCCACGAGATCCAGTCCCTGCTCGATCGCGGCTGCCAGAGCTGTTTCGACATCCATTATTCCGAGCTGTGCTCCGTCGGCGGCTATGACTCTGATGGGACTGATGCGGATCTGTTTGTTGACGCGTACGCGCTTGGTGGTGTCCTGGATACGAACCCCTTTACTCGAAGAAAACAAAAACGCGGACCCTTTTTCGGAGTCCGCGCAACAAGATGCCGCCCAGCTGGGGCGCCATCTGTGGCTAGAACTCCTGCAGCTCTCCTCAAAATTCGAGGGCCAGAGGGTGGGGTGATCCGCCCGGATCTCCCGCTTATCACATTGTCAGGACGTAAGATAGGACTGACTGCCGTGCCATGCAAGGGATTGGACCGCTTCCGGGCGCAACATTCGCGGTCTAGATTCGCGACATGTCCAAGAAAGTCATCGGCGGCAAGGTCGAGAAGCGTATCCCGATTGACGGCATTGGGGGCGTCTTCATCTACGCCAATGACGCCAAGGCGCTGTCGAACTGGTACGCACACCATTTCGGGCTGAAGCTCGAGACCTACGAGGATGGCAAGGTCTATGGCACCGAGTTCAAGTACCGGCGGCTCGGCGATTCCTCCAAGGTGGACTCGACGGTGTTTTCGATCTCGCAGGCCAAGACGACTCTCCCGACCGACCGGCGCGACGCGGTGATCAACTATCGCGTGCGGGACCTCCAGGCCTTTCTGGAGCAGCTCAAGGCCGACGGGATCGAGATCGAGAAGACCGAGGATTTTGACTACGGGCGGTTCGCGTGGATCAAGGATCTCGAAGGCAATCGGATCGAGTTGTACCAACCTCTTGGCTGACGCGGGGTCAGGATCGGGACGCTAGTTGGCATCCACAGAACCGAAGCAGGGGGCTGAAAGCTTGGCTGCTATTTCGCCCGGACCTTTCATAAGGAATCCGCCGCTAGCCCGAATCCGCAGCAAGCCGGTAAGCCTTTCCATCATGCTCAACGTGTCCCCACGCAACGGAAGCGTCGTGCTCGAAGATAACGAGCCAATGTTCGTCGAGCGCCTGCTTGAGAATCCTTCGCTTGGTTTCCAGAGTGACCAGAGGCTCGACGTCGTAACCCATGATCCACGGCAACGGCAGGTGCGCGTGCGTCGGAACGAGATCGCCGAGGTAGAACGCGCGGTCCCCGGATGACTCGATGAGGACGCTCTGATGGAAGGGAGTGTGGCCCGGAGTGGGAATCACACGAATGCCCTTCACGATCTCCTTTTCGCGCGAGACCCATTCGATTTTGTCCGCCTGGTGAAGCGGCACCCAATTTCGCTCGAAGTAGCTGGCCGCCGTTCGCTCGTTCGAGTTCATTGCGTACTCGTACTCGCCGCGCCTCACGATGTACGTCGCGTTGGGAAAGCTGATCTCCAGTGATCCGTCGGGGCGATTGCGCGTGTTGCCGCCGGCGTGATCGAAGTGGAGATGCGTGTTGATCACGATCGCGATGTCGGTTGGCGCCACTCCGATCTCCTTCAGACCATCCTCGAGCAGAGTGCCGCCGTCCGCGCCCTCGTTTTCGAGGCCGTAGATGTCCTTGAACTTCTCGCTCTCCTTGTTGCCTGCGCCGGTGTCGATGAGGATGAGGCCCGAGGGATGCTCGATGAGCAGGCATCGCATGCCGAGCTGTATCCGGTTCCGCGCGTCGGCGGGGATGCGCTTTTCCCAGAGCGGCTTCGGAACGACGCCGAACATGGCGCCGCCGTCGAGCCTCTGACCGCCGGCCTGGATCGCGTGAACCGTGAGGCCGCCAATCTTGCGGCGCACGACGAGCGGAGTCGGCGCCGTCACGC
>JAYWBE010000147.1:0-6387 GCA_043781715.1 Gemmatimonadaceae bacterium | reverse complement strand
ACTGGGTGCAGTCCAAGCCGCAGGCATGGAGAAAGGAAGTCGAGCGGTTCCATGCCTCTCTTCTCGCCCTCGACAGATACCTCGCGTCCGATGCAGCCCTCGACGTCACCGCCGAGCATTTGTTCCAGGGCCCGATATCCGATGCCCTGACGCACATCGGTCAGATTGCAATACTACGGCGGCAGGACGATTCACCCGTGCGCTCCGAGGTTTATGCCAGGGCAGACATCGCGCCCGGTCGGGTCGGCGCGGAGCAGCCAAAGAATCCGTTCGAGTTCGACAGCCCGCCGGTGGGGAGGACGCCCGGCTGACGGAGAATATGGAATGCGGGACCCTGGCGCTGCATCTTATCGCGGAGCTTTGTGTAACCTGCCGCTCCTCGAGTTCGTAGAGACTCTCCATGAAGACATCCGTTCAGGCACCCGCGCGTCCCAGCGCCCCGATCGTGGTCATCCCCGGAGCTCAAGGGTCCCAGGCTATCACGATTGCGGCGCCGCGGAGCGCCGCGGACATTGACGCGCTCAAGGCCCGCCGCGACGAGCTCTCGAGCCAGCTTAAATCAGTTGACAGCCGGCGCTCGAAATTGATCAGCCAGCTGAAACAAACTGGAGATGCAACAGCAACCCAAGGACTGGAAGCTCGCCTCGCGCTACTCGATGCACGACAGCTGCAACTGGAAACAGATATTCAGCAAACTGGACAACAGCTTACGAGCCCGGCCGCCGGCGTGATCGCCAGCACTGCGGCGCCACCGGTGTTCGCCGGCCTTGGATCGAAAGAGATAATGACGCTCTCGGTGCTGTCGATCGTTTTGATTTGGTTTCCGTTGGCGTTCGGTGTCGGCCGCGCAATCTGGAAGAGATCCAACAGGCCCGGGCCGCCGGCGGCCGCATTTACGGAGACCGCCCAGAGGCTGGAGCGGTTGGAAGCATCGGTCGATGCCATCGCGATCGAGATCGAACGGGTATCGGAGGGGCAGCGCTTCGTCACCAAGCTCCTCTCCGAACGCCAGCCGGCGCCCGTGCTAGGCGCCGGCCAGCGCACTCCCGAGACCATCCGCGGCAGCTAAACCGCTGGGGAAACGGTTTTCGGGTTGGCCTCGCTCAGCGTCTGCTGTCTCAGGGCGGCGGCGCCCATCATGCCGCCCAGTCCCATTGACTCGACCACGTTGCTCGGGACGACCATCAGCGCGCCCTTCTCCTTGAGTCCTTCGTACAGGATGTTCATCGCGCGCAGATGCAGCGCAGTCGGATTGTTCTCGTACGACTTTGCCGCCTCGAAGAACAGGTGTGCGATCTCCACCTCTGCCTGGCCGAGGATGATGCGCGCCGATTTCTCGCGCGACGCCTGCGCTTCGCGGGACATCGCGTCCTGTAGCGAAGTCGGGATCACAATGTCGCGCATCTCGACCGACTGCACGGTCACTCCCCATGGGTTCGATCTCTGATCGATGAGCGCCTGCAACTCTGCCTCGATCCGCTCGCGTCCGCGAAGCAGCTCGCTCAGCGAAGTGCGACCGATGATATCACGCAGTCCGGTCTGTGCCGCCCAGCTGACTGCCTGGGTGTAATCCTGAACTTCCAGCGCTGCTTTCTCGGAATCGTGGACCATCCAGAAGAGAACGGCGTCTACGTTCACCGGCACTGTGTCCGACGTGAGCGTCTCTTCGGCGGCGAAGCTGGTCGTTATAACGCGCTGGTCGATGTAGATGGAGATGGTCTCGACGAAGGGCGTGATCCAGAAGAGGCCCGGGCCACGCAGCCCCGTGTATTTGCCGAGGCGGAGCACGACGGCTCGCTCCCACTGCTTAGCGATCTTGGGCGATTGCGAGAAGAAAATTCCGCCTAGCACGAAGATCGCCAACCAGGCCGGATTCTGAGTGGTGCCCGTCAGGAGAATCCCGACGAGGAACGAGACAACCAGAATGAAAACTGAAACCACATTGGCACGACTCTGCGACCGTGAAGCCCGCGCGGCGCGGCGTGCTGCGAGAACTTCGTCCATGCCTGGCATTTACTTTTTCTCCTCGTTTCTGAGCTGAGTGATTAGCTCGGGTAAAGTGAATCCCAACAGCGCGGCATCGCCAACAAAGCGTTGGATCAGCTCGCGCAGCTCTCGCTCACGGTGCGCTCGCGCCGCCCGTGGCGACGGAGATTCCCGAACGAAAGTGCCCACCCCGCGCCGAGTCTCCAGCATTCCATCGCGCTCGAGCTGGGCGTAGACCCTCGCGACAGTGTTGGCGTTCACGGCGAGGTCCACGGCGAGCTGCCGAACGGTCGGGAGCTGTGCTCCCGGCTCGAGCGCCCCTGTCGCGATCGCGGCTCTGATGGATCGGTCCAGCTGAGCGTAGATCGGCGTGGGGCTGGTTGAATCGACACTGAAAGTAGGCATTGTCTGCTTGTACTATCACATTGGTACAATACGGGCGCAAGAGCGACTCGGTTTCACACCTTCGGGAAGTCGGGGTTCCAGAGTGCAAGTTGTTGGAACAGAATGGGATGCGAGTTGTCAACCGCCGCATCCCGTTCTTTTGACTTTGTCCTTTGACTTTGCCGTCAGTCGTCAGCCCTACCGGCTGTGAGTGTACATGAGATCCACAATCTCATCGTACATCCTATCCGCTTGCTGTCCACCCGTTCGAATCGCGCCGGTCGCGCAGTGCTTGAGATGGTTTCGCATCAATTCGCGGCCGACGCCACGAAGCGCTTCCTGGACCGATGATATCTGGGTGAGGATGTCGGCGCAGTAGCGATCCTCATCAACCATTTTTTGCAGCCCGCGAACCTGCCCTTCGATGCGACGAAGTCGCTTCACGTTTCGCGATTTCACTTCGGGATCGACGCCGATTGCTGTTCGCGAGCGCGTCGAGGCCTCGCGAACCGCGCACCCGCATTCCGCTCCGTCCGTCGGGGCGAGTTTGGCAGCGCGTTTCACACTCGTCTTCATCTGGTCTCCTCGTTGTCTCAAGGCAGGCGGACTCTGCGCAGCCGCAGACTGTTCGTGACTACGCTCACCGAGCTCAGTGCCATCGCGGCACTGGCGATGATCGGACTCAACATCAGCCCCGTGACCGGGTAGAGCACACCGGCCGCGATCGGAATCCCGATCACGTTGTAAACGAACGCCCAGAACAGATTCTGCTTCATCGTCAACATCGTCTGGCGCGAAAGCGAGATCGCGGTCGGGACCCCGCGCAGATCGCTCCGCATGAGAGCGATGTCGCTGGCTTCAATGGCGATGTCCGTTCCCTTGGGCATCGAGACGCCGACGTCCGCCAGCGCAAGCGCCGGCGCGTCGTTGATTCCGTCGCCGACCATCGCCACGACTCTGCCCTTCTCCTGAAGCGCGCGAATCTCCTCAACTTTGTCCCGCGGCAGCACTTCCGCGACAACTCGCTCGATTCCAGCCGCCTTCGCCACCGACTCGGCGGTCGATCGCCTGTCTCCAGTGAGGAGCAGCACATCGATTCCCATGTGCCTGAGCCTTTCCACCGCCTCTCGGGACGATGGCCTGATCGCATCCGTGACGACGATGATCCCGGCAACCCGGCCGTCAATCGCCACGAAGAGCTCGCTCGCACCGGCGACAGCTCGCGCGGCCACCGATTGTTCGGCGGCGTCCACATCGAGCTTGAGATCGCGCATCAGCTGCGCATTGCCCACCGCGATTTCGCGGCCGCCAACCATTCCGGTTACTCCGCTCCCGGTGTGCGATTGAAAGTCGCCGACCGGCTCGAAACGAACGCCCCGCTCGCCGGCCGCGCGTACGATCGCGGTCCCGACCGGATGCTCTGAATGCCTCTCGAGCGACGCCGCGGCAGCGAGGATCTCGGTTTCCTCGACCGGACCGATCGCGATCACGCGCCCGACGGAAGGAGCTCCCTCCGTGACTGTTCCCGTCTTGTCGAGCACCACCGTGTTCACATCACCAGCGCGCTGGAGGATCTCGCCACCCTTTATCAGCAGCCCGAGCTCCGCCCCGCGACCAGTCGCAACCATCACCGCGGTGGGAACCGCGAGTCCCATCGCACAGGGGCACGCTATGATGAGGACGGAAACCGCGGCCGTGATTGCGCGAGGCAACGCCGCGGTGTCGGCTAGAAAATACCAGGCGAGAAACGTGACGATCGCGATCGAGACGACGACCGGGACGAACACAGCGCTGACGCTGTCGGCCAGACGTTGAATCGGAGCGCGGGAACTCTGCGCGTCCCGCATCAGCTTCATGATGCGCGCGAGAACACTCTCCGCACCGACGCTCGTCGCCCGATACCTGAACGCGCCGGTTGTGTTGAGAGTCCCGCCGACGACCTTTCCGCCCACCATCTTCGCGACAGGGAGAGGCTCACCCGTAAGCATCGACTCATCGACCTCGCTCGCGCCATCGATGATCGTTCCATCGACCGGGACGCGCTCGCCCGGCCGGACGACGATCGTATCGCCCGACACCACTTGTGACAGCGGCTTGTCGATCCAGTCACTTCCCCGCTCCACTCGGGCGGTGAAAGGCAGGAGCGTGACGAGCTTTCTCAGGGCCTCTGAAGTCTTTCGCCGCGCGCGGGCTTCGATCGCCCGGCCGGCGAGGACGAGTCCGATGATGAATATCACCGCCTCGTAGTACACATCCGGCGCGATCCCATTTCTGGCGAACAGACTCGGCGCCAGGGTCGCCACCAGCGAGAAGACGAACGCAGAGCCGGTTCCGAGCGAGACCAGCGTGTTCATGTCGGCCGAGCGATGGCGAAGCGCTTTCCAGGCGCGGCGGTAGATGTCGCGGCCAGCCCAGGCGAGAATCACGCTCGTGAGGGCGAGGAGCGCGTAATTGACGAGCGCTTTCCCCATGAAAAGCATTGAGAGCAACATGGCGAGCGCTCCGGCGAGGACGCTGACCGTCGCTTTGATCGCGAGCGAGCGAGCCTCGCGTGCTTCCGCCTCCACCCGTGCGGAATCCGCGCCGAGCGAGCTTTCATCCGCGGCAGGCAGCTCTGCATCGTACCCGGTGGCGCGCACCGCCTCGATCAAGTGCTGCGGGCTCACGGTCGCGGAGTCGTAGCGGACGGCGGCGCTGCTCGTGAGGAGATTGACCGAGGCGTCGATTACCCCGGGCTCGGCGGAAAGCGCCCGCTGAACGCGCGTCTGGCACGCGGCGCACGTCATCCCCGTCACTGGAAACGAGATCGAGCTTTCCTTTTCTGCCACGAGCCTGGCTGTCACGTCAGCACCTCCACATCACTGAATCAATATACCCCCCCTCCCTATGTCAATTGGCCCAAAACCGGGCCCGGCAACGTGGGAGCACATCTTGCGTTGTACCGGCTTTGGAGGTTTTCGTGCTTCATCAGGAAGGCTTAATGGCCGCAACGCCGGAATCGCTCGCCGCACACTCAGATGTTCCGTTCGAGAATTGCACCCTCGCCAAGGCATTGGCGGACAGGATGCGCTCCAGCAGCGAAGATCTGACTCGCCGCTGGCTCGATCGAATCAGCGCTCGGGTCAGGCTCGATCCCAACCGCATCTTCCCCACCGACGCGCTGCTGGATCACGTCCCTCTCCTAATCCTCGGAATCGCCGACTACATCGAGAACCCGGAGAGAGTCATTATGTCCGAGGTGCCGGTCGTGGCCAAGGCCATGGAGCTGGGAGAGCTCAGGTTCTCGCAAGGATTCGACGAATACGAGGTATTGAAGGAATACGAGATCTTCGGCGGGATTCTCTTCTCGTTTCTCTCGCGCGTCGTGGACAGTATCGAGGAGCCATGCAGCCGAGGCGAGCTGCTCGCGTGCGCGCACCGCCTCTTTCTGGCCGTAGCCCTCATCCAGCAAGCGACGTTGACTCACTATCTGAGCCTGGTCAAGGAACGACTCAACGAGCGCGAGCAGCGACTACGCGGCTTCAATCGCGCTCTCAGCCACGAGCTGAGAAACCTCATCGGGACGATCGCGGGGGCAGCTGAAATTCTCGAGCTGGGTACATTCTCGCCCGAACAGCAGCGCACGATGACGTCCATGATCATTCGCAACAGCACCAACATGAAGGTTACGCTCGAAAATCTCATGGAGCTTTCCAGGCTGGATGAGGACGCGCGCCAGTCGCGTCACATAGCGCTCCCAAATGCGGCGGCGGAAGTGGCGCGGCAGCTCCGTGAGTCGGCACGCGCCCATGGCGTCGAGATCAGGCTGCCGTCAGACTTGCCCACGATCAGCGTCAGCGCAGCGGCGTTCGAATTATGCCTGTCCAACCTGTTGGCGAACGCGATCAAATACTCCGACCCTTCCAAGGACAAGCGGTGGGTCGAGGTTCGCGCGCACGTAACCGTGCCGGATGACGGGGCACGGGCCGAGACCGTGGTGGAGGTGCACGACAACGGACTAGGTGTTCCAGAGGGCAA
>JAYWBE010000146.1:0-2023 GCA_043781715.1 Gemmatimonadaceae bacterium | reverse complement strand
GCATCAGCGACGGGTTCTCGATTAGCTGCATCGAACCGTCCGTTAGATAGACCTTGTACTCGACCGAGGGAACGGTGGTGACGAGCTCGAGATCGAATTCGCGGCGCAGTCGCTCCTGCACGATCTCCATGTGAAGGAGCCCGAGGAATCCGGCGCGGAATCCGAATCCGAGAGCGGTCGAAGTCTCGGGCTCGTAGTTGAGCGACGCGTCGTTCAGCTTGAGCTTCTCGAGCGCATCGCGCAGCGTCTCGTACTGGGTCGTGTCGGTGGGATAGAGGCCGGCAAACACGAACGACCGAACCGCCTTGTAGCCGGGCAGCGCTTCGCTGGCGTGGTTTTCGGCGTCGAAGATCGTGTCTCCCGCGCGGGTCTCGCTCACGGAGCGCACGCTCGCTACAACGTATCCGACTTCGCCCGGCCCCAGCTGATCGGCGGGAACCTGTCGCAGCTGGTTGTATCCGACTTCATCGACCTCGTAAACCGACTCGCTCGCGCCGAACGTGATATGCGTTCCCTTCCTGATCACTCCGTCGACGACGCGCACGCTCGGGATCGCCCCGCGATACTTGTCGTAGTACGAATCGTAGATCAGCGCGCGAAGCGGAGCGTTCTCGTCGCCCTCGGGCGCTGGCACCTTGCGCACCACCTCTTCCAGGAGCTCGCCGATCCCGATGCCTTCCTTCGCGCTGACGAGAAGAATCTCGCTCTCCTCGATGCCGAGGAGGTCGGCCACTTCCTTTCGACGCTTCTCCGGCTCTGCCCCGGGGAGATCGATCTTGTTGAGAATGGGAATGATCTCCAGTCCCGCGTCCATCGCCAGGAAAAGGTTGGAGAGAGTCTGGGCCTCGATCCCCTGGGACGCATCGACGACGAGGATCGCGCCTTCACACGCGGCAAGCGAGCGCGAGACCTCGTAGGTGAAGTCGACGTGTCCGGGAGTGTCGATGAGATTGAGCTCGTAGTCCTGTCCGTCGCGCGCCGCGTAGGTCATGCGCACGGCGTTGAGCTTGATGGTGATCCCGCGCTCGCGCTCGAGATCCAGGGTATCGAGCACTTGGGCCTTCATCTCGCGCTTCTGCAGCATGCCGGTGGCCTCGATGAGCCTGTCGGCGAGGGTCGACTTGCCGTGATCGATGTGTGCGACAATGCAGAAGTTGCGGATGTGCTCGAGCTTCAACGGGTGTCTCTGGGTTGTGCGGGATGCGGCGGAGGGAACGTCGTAATATACCGTCAAAACGTCTTTTCCCGGCGCCCAGAAAAAGAAAGAGGGCTGCTTTCGCAGCCCTCTCGATCGATCTCCAGGTGTCTACGCTTAATGCCGAGCCGGTGGAGGAACGCGAGCCGGCTCCGACCTCGTAGTCGGTGTCTCTGCTCGTGGTGGCGGAGGCGGCGGTGTGGAAGGTGCCTGGTGCACAACCGGTGGAGGAGGTGGCGATTCTCTGGGCGGGTCCGGAACGCGAGTCGGCGGCGGCGCCGCTGAGCGTGGCTCGGGCCGGTACTCGCGGACAGGTTGTGTCCCGGTCGCCGCCGGTTCCGTGCGCGGGGTCGCGACGCGTTCTATGGGGACTCGACCCTGCGGGGCCGACATCGTTCCCGGCTGCGGGCGGTAGCCATCGAGAATGTGGCCCGGCTCGCTATGGCGCCCTCTGGGAGCCGTGATCGTTACGTCGCCCATCTGAGGAAGACCCGAGCGTTGCGGCAGCGGAAAAAATCCTTCCGGAGCTGCTTTCGGGCTGGACTCCGCTGGATGGCGGGGCGTGCCGCGAGGGAATCGGGACTCGGGGAATACGCTCGTGTCGCCCCGAGGCCGCGGCGGTCGCACGACTGGAAACTGACCAGCTACCGACGACGGCTGGAATATTACGTACGGAAGGCCGCAAAGATCGTAGCCGATTGTGGCGCGCCGCCCCTTCTGGCGAAGCAGGGCGATTGTAGTGTTGGCTTGAAAAAAGCGCGCTGCCATGGTCGGCCCGTACGCATAGCCGAACAGATCGCACGAAGAGTAGCCGCGCGCGTAGTTGTA
>JAYWBE010000145.1:0-2024 GCA_043781715.1 Gemmatimonadaceae bacterium | reverse complement strand
TCCCGCTCACCAGGCTGGAGGAGGCACTGCGGTCCGCGAACCGGACGCCGAACTACACGTTCATCGTGCCTAACCTGTGTCACGACGGACACGATCGGCCCTGCACGAATGGCGAACCGGGCAGCCTCGAGTCGGCCAACACCTTCTTGCAGCATTGGGTTCCGCTCATTATGAGCTCGCCGGCGTATCGAGCCGATGGCCTCCTCATCATCAACTTTGATGAAGCCCTGAGCATCGATGCGGCGGCCTGCTGCAGGGAACCGTCAGGACCTAACACGACGAAACCTGGTGTGAATGGCCCGGGCGGCGGTCGCACTGGGGCGGTGCTACTGTCTCGGTTCATCAAGCCGGGGACGGTGTCGAACGTGCCGTACAATCATTACTCGCTGCTGCGGAGCATCGAGGATGTGTTCAGGCTACCCCACCTCGGCTATGCGGGCCGGGCTGGGCTCGCGAGTTTCGGGAGGGATGTCTTCACCGCATTCCGAGGGGCCCGCTGACCAGGCAGCGCATCTCTCGCGCGAGTCAGTCCTTATTCTCAGGCACTGCGCGCAGCTGGGCTTTGCCCGCCCGGTGGACTATCAGGCAGGAGGGCGCTTCGTCGGCGGGATCGGACGAAGCTTCTGATCGAAGCTAGACAAGGCCATCCTATCGACAGTTTTCCCCTTACAGGATTGCAGGGTTTCCCTGCTGGGCTTTGCGTGTATTCGGGCTCAACGTGTAGGTGCGGCTGGCAACAGGTTCACAGTTGCCCGGCTGGGCCCGCATGCGCTCGCAGGAGTTTCCGGCGCCTCGCGCGCGGGATTGTAGGTCGTGGGAGGTGGCTTATGGAAGTCTTCTCGGCGTTCGGCCTGCTTGTGCTCGTCGGACTAGCCATTCCGATCACGCTCCTGTTTGGAGCCCTATTGTTCGATCTCGCGGTATTGATCTACGTGACGATCACGTCGAAAGCGTCTCGCAAGGGGAAGCCTCACGGCTTCGAACTTGTGCCGCGGGCACAACGAGAGAGGGAGAGTCAAAAGAAAGTCGCCTGGGAGCATTAGGGCGACGGTTTCAACTCGACCTCCATGCGACAAGAGAGAGCGTCGGCGCTCTCTCTCCGCTACCGTTTCTGCCTCGCGAACTGAAATCCGATCTCGACCCAGTCGCCGACAGCCCTCGAGTCCGTTCCGCCTGTTCGCGCCGGCTCGAACCGGATGCCTGGGATGACTTTCCTGACCGCAGTCGTTAGCAACTCGTTCGGAGACTTCTCCACCGACAGCGTCGACATTATTGGCCGCCCCTCGGTATCCACGTTGAAGCGGACCCGCACCTCACCCTCGATATCCGCGAGCTGATCCGGCACGCGTGGGGTCGGCAGCGCGCCAATCAGTCGTGCGTGCTGGGGCCCGCTCGATTGATCTCCGGACGCGAAGTTCGAGCGCTGGCTGCCGAGGGAGCTCGGGGCGGGCTGGAAATCGAGGGGATCGGTGGCTCGCGAGGACGTGTTCGCTGCCGTCGAGGCGACAGAATCCAGCCTCGAAATCATCCCCTTGGAAAGTGTGGGAACCGCAATTTTTTTCGAGTCCGATTTCTGCTCCGTCACCTTTCTCTGAGCGCTTCGCTCTTCCGCCACGCGCGGGTGTTGCGCCGCGGCTTTGGGGGCGGCGTTCGCGGGAGGGACAGAGACGCTCACTGGATCGCGCGTCGTCCCCGCGACCGGAGCCGCGGAGGCTGTCACCGGGAATGATTCGTGGGTCGGAAGCGCCGCCCCGAGAGCTGTCGTCTGATCGATTTCTCCCCAACCATGCGCGCCGGTTGCCACCGCGATCAGCAGGGATGCGATGACCAGCACTACAACCCCCGCGATTACCTGCCGCTTTCCAAGCAATGCGAGCACGGGCGCGAAGATCACACCAGCCCGCTCAGCCAAGCTTTCGCTCTGGTACGGTCTCTCGAGCTCTTCCCGGATGCTCTCGAGGGCGTCGCGGTACGGCGCCGCGTCGGGCTGCAATGTTGCCACTCCGATCGCCGAAACTTCGTCG
>JAYWBE010000144.1:0-18236 GCA_043781715.1 Gemmatimonadaceae bacterium | reverse complement strand
AAGATCTGAACCCACGCGATCTGGCCCAGCGCGGATTGAGCAAAAGCCGCCGCGATCATGTAGAAGCCCAGCGACATCATCACGATCGCCACGAGCAGGCCGGCCAGTATTCCCGGCGTACGCTCGGCTTGATGCACGATCACGGTCAGAACGATTCCCACGATGAAAAACGCAACGTAGTGAAAGATCGTGTAGCCCAGCACCTGCGTGAACGCGGTGTCGCCCATCATGTTCTTTCCCAGCACGCTGACGACGCCCTTGCCGAGGAATATCGGAGTATAGAAGGGACGTCCACCAATTGTGTCGACGACGAGGAACCAGATTGCGATCGCCGTCGCGCCGATGAAACCCGTGATCACGCCTTCGCGCAGAAAATTGTGCGGCCGCTCAGCCATCGGTGCCCTCTACTGCGGTTGGGTGCAAGTGTCGCTCGGGGAAAATACGCAACCGCCGGGTATATTCCAAGCGACGCTACTGCTCGTCAGAAGAGAGAGCGCGTCGCGACTCTGGCACCGTTCTCGCCACGCGATGTCCGTTCGTTCCCATTCTTCAGTAAGTGGTTTTCCAAACGTTCAACGGCTGACGATGTTCTCTCGCAAAATTCGAATAGCGATTCTGGTGGCGCTCACCGTCTGCGGCGCCGCTCCAACCGTCCTCGAGTCACAAACCAAAAAGACAACTACCACCCGACGCCGGGTACGGCGGCCCAGGCGTAACAAGCCGCCCGCCGTTCCCGTCGTTCGCTACGGCACGCCGCGCAGCTCTGCCGACCTGGCCGCGACGCTCGGCGGACTCACCGGACGCACTCGCAGCGGAATATGGGGCGTCATGGTGGTGTCGCTCACTCGCGGCGACACGCTGTACGCGTACAACGCCGGCGAGCAGATGCTTCCCGCATCGACTATGAAGTTGTTGACGAGCGCGATCGCGTTCGAGCGGTTTGGACCAACCTATCAGTTCAGCACCGACGCGCTGCGTGACGCGCCGGTCGGTCCCGATGGAACACTGACCGGAAATCTTTACATCCGGGGCGATGGCGATCCCGCGCTTTCCGGAAAGTTTCTACCGGGCGGTCCATCGGCTCCGATGAATCGTCTCGCCGATCTCGTCGCGTCCAAGGGTATCAAGCACGTGACCGGCAGCGTCATCGGCGACGCGTCGGGGTTCGACGACCAGAAGGTTCCGGAAGGATGGCTCGCGCGCTATCTCCAGGCGTCCTACGCCGCGCGGGTATCCGCGCTGTCGCTGAATGAGAATGTCGTCGTGGTCGCGGTGACGCCAACCTCGCCGGGCAAGCCGGCTACCGTCGTCCTCGAGCCTTCCACCAACGCGATTCCGCTCGTCGCCAACGTTCGCACAGTAGCGGGCGGCGGAGCGCGACTCTCATTCCGAAAACAGGGCGATGGTACGATCGTCGCCAACGGCTCGATCGGCTCCCGAACGAGCACGCGCAGATACGTCTACATCGTCGAAGATCCGGCGAGCTTTGCTACCGGCGCATTCCTGAACGCGCTGATCGCGCGCGGGGTCAAAGTCGACGGCGGGATCCGCCTCGGCAAGACTCCTCCCACCGGGGTCAAGGTCGCGAGCCTGCTCTCTCCGCCGCTCGCCAGCATGATCGCGGCGATGAACCGGGAGAGCATCAACCACTACGCCGAATTGTTGTTCAGGGATGCGGCGCGCGGTCCACAGCGGGAAGCGGTCGGATCAGTGGCTAACGCCAGCGCCGTCCTCGATTCGTTTTTCGCCAGCAAGATACATGTGGACACCAGCAGCCTCATCTTTGCCGACGGTAGCGGCCTCTCGACCATCGATCGCGTGACCCCGCGAGCGCAGGTCCAGCTACTGGGCTATGCCCATCGCGCTCCGTGGGGTCCCTGGCTCCACTCATCGCTCCCGGTGGCGGGCGACTCCGAGCTCCTGAAGCGGCGCATGCGGAACACCCCAGCCGAGGGGAACCTCCACGCCAAGACTGGCACAACGAACGACGTTATTGCGCTTGCCGGCTACGTCACGGCGGTAAATGGTGAGGTCCTGGCTTTCTCCTTCCTCTACAACGGCCGGGACCGCTGGACTGCCAAGTCCATGATCGACGTCATGAGCGAGACTCTGGCGAGCTTCGGGAGGTAGAAGTCAAGAGGGTAAACCCTTGAAAAACATATATTTAACTCAATTCCCCAAATGCCGGAAAGTGGCCTCTTTCCTGCACGATTGAGCGGTGGACGCGTGAGGCTCCCGCGATGAGGTATAGATATGTCATATCGGACTTTCGTAGACAGAGACGGATTGTATTGGCAGGTCTGGGATTCGCAGCCGACCAAGATGGAGCGGAGGACGTGCGAGGCGGATCGGCGCAGCCCGAAGTATTTCGCCTGGGGCGGGTCGGAGCGTCGGACCGGGACGGATCGGCGCACCACGAGTCAACGCCGCATCACTCTCTCCGAGGGTTACGGAGGCGGCTGGCTGACCTTCGAGTCGCTCGACGAAAAGCGGCGACTCATTCCGATTCCATCCCACTGGGAAGATCTCTCGCAGCCCGACCTCCGGGCACTGTGCGAACGGGCCAAGCGCATCGCGAAGTCTGACGGGGCCAGAACGGCCTAGGGACCGCAACAAGCAAACTGAGTGAAGAAAACACACCTCCCAGCCCGGCCCCGTGCGAGCGAAGACCGGACTGAAGGTGCACTACTGGGTTCGCGCTGGGTGCGCCAACGAACCCGTATTTATCTGACTACGCGCAAGTCAGCGGTCCGTGTGGCAGCGGCTTTGTGCAGTTCTTGGTGACTCCGTCGTGAGTGATGACGACCTTGGCAGTCGCCGATCCGTCGAACGTGATGACTTCCCGCCTCGATGACGTCGAAGGAGTGTGGCCACCCACTGTGACCGTAGCCATCATCGACCGAATAATCGTGCCGGCAGTAGGAAAGGTCGGATGGTCCTTCTGAATCGGTATCACGAGCCCCGTTGTGGTGTCACCCGCCGATCGCGATGCCGTGAACGCCACTCCCTCCCGAGTGCCCGTAGTCGCATCTGTTCCTGCCGATGTCCCGTTAACGGTGCGCTGGGTACTGCCTGATGCGAGGCCGGACACAGTCAAGTCACTGGACCCGTTGACCGTGCTCGTGACCGTCTCATGGTGAGTGATGGTGCCGCTCGCGCTCTTCTTGACGTTGACGGTGTTGGTCTTGGCGGTGTCGAACGCCTGCTGAACCGCGCCCGACGCATCCAGGAACGAGAACGAGCGGGTTATGGTGAGTCCATCATGGGTGATGGTCGCGCATTCGACCCGATTCGTGGTTGCTGAAAAGGCGCAGTTATCGGAGTGGTCGAAAGCGTCGGATTCCTCACTGTCGGAGTCATCAGCTTCACGTCTGCCGAAATTCTCGAACGGGCCTCTGCCGATTCCGGGTCCAAACCCAAGACCTCCGATAAAGGCTTCCCCGATTCCACCGCCCATGAATTCGCCCCAGCCGGGGCCTCCATGATCGCCGGAGCTTTCGCCAGCGGCCATTCCCATTGGCACAAACGCATTAGTCGGCGCCGAGCTTCCAACAAAGCTGCTATTGGTCGCGCCGAAGCTGAGCGGAGCCGAGACGAGAGCGGCGGCCGCCCGTGACGAGGCAACCGGTGAGGTGGCATTATCGGTGGCGCATGCGGCCATGACCGCACCCGCACCAGCTATGAAAAGGATTCTGAGTGGACTGGGCATAGAGTGTCTCCGAAAGTTGGACCGCGCGTTTCTGACCCGCGCGCAATTGCTTCTGGAAAGAGAGACACTTGAGCCCTCGGATACCCTACACCGGCGTTTTCCGCCCCTTTCCCCCGGCCGTGCCCGGAAGCCAGGGGGCCAGGCGTTCGCGTAGCTCCGAGAGCGCCTGCCCCATTCGCTTCTCCACCGTCTTGATCGAGATCTCGAGCGCGGTCGCAATCTCGGCGTACTTGAGGCCGCTCTCGCGGCTCAAGTGAAAGACTTCCCGGCAATTCTCGGAAAGCCCATCTATCGCGTCGCGTACCGCACGCTCGAGCTCGACACCAAGGACCGCCTCTTCCGCGGACGGCGAGCTCAGAGGGTCGAGGGCCGCAAATGCGGCCTCGCGCGCGACGATTCGCTGGTGTCGAATATGATTGAGCGCTCGATTGCGGGTGGATCGTATGAGATAAGCGCGAAAGGTCTGTTCAACTACCAGCGATTCCCGCCGGCGCCACAACTCGAGCATGACGTCTTGCGCTATCTCCTCGGCGAGCGCGCTCTCTCGAACGACTGACTCCGCCATGCGTACGAGGTGTGGATAGTGCGACCTGAAAACGGCATCGAAGGCGCTCTCGTCTCCGGCCCGGATGCGCTCCCGCAGATCCCGCTCGCTCGCGTCGTTTTTGTCCAAGTAGGGTAGCGTCCGGTTCGGGTGTCTGTCTTATTAATGAATATGTCGAAACCGGACGAGGGTTCCGCCAATATCAGCCCAGATGACTGGGAGCGTATCGCACGCTACCTCACTGGTGAAGCTGGCGCCGGCGAGGCCGAGGCGACCGAACGGTGGGTAGAAGCTGATCGCCACCGAGCTGGGGTCGTGGGCCTGCTCGAGTCCGTGCTCGCCAACGTAGCACGCGAGGACTCATCCAACGTCGACATCGACGGAGCGCTGAAGCACGTGAAGGCGCGTTTCAACGAGCCGGCGGTGATACCCTTCGTCCCTCGCACGGTGGGTGCCAGCCCCGATCGCAGCATCGGAGCCCTGCTGCGGGTCGCGGCGGCGGCGATCCTTATCTTCGGTGGAACGATGCTCTGGCAGACTATCCGCGGCCCGCGCGCGGATTCGGCCGGCCAGGCATTCGCAACTTCCGTCGGAGGCCGCCATCAGGTCGTGCTCAAAGATGGAACCAGAGTGCTGCTCGGTCCGACCAGCCGGCTTGTTGTCCTCTTCGGAGATAAGGACGGGGAACGGCTCGTGACCCTCGATGGCGTAGCCTACTTCAGCGTGGTCCACGATCCGGCGCACCCATTCACCGTCAGGGCCGGAAGGTTCAGAATCCAGGATGTCGGAACGGCCTTCTCCGTCGAGAGCGACGACAGCGCAGGAACCCGTGTGGCAGTGGACTCAGGCCGTGTGGCACTCGGAATCGCGGGCGAGGACCCGAACGCCGCAGCGCTTCTCAACGCACGAGATCGCGCGACCGTTGACACCAAGGGAGTCGTGCTCGTCGAAAGATCAGCCGTTTCCGACGATGACCTCGCCTGGACCCAGGGACGCCTTGTCTTTCGGGACGCACCGCTCATTCTTGTAGGTGCAGAACTTTACCGATGGTACGGAGTACGGCTACGGGTGGCGGATACCTCGCTCGCGAATCTTCACCTGACCGCATCTTTTTCTGGTGAGCCGGTTGACCGAGTCCTCAATATCATCGCCCTTTCGCTCGGTGCGCGCATCGAGCGGCAGGGAAACGTCGCTATACTCTACCGGGCAACGGCGTCTGGAGCTCGGTTCTAGGACCAGCCACGCGGTAAACGCGATACGATCGCGCGGCCGACGCCCGATCGTATTGCTCACCGCCGGGGCCATATTGGTCGCGTCGCCCGTGCGCGCGCAATCGTGCTCCACGTCCAGCGCACTCCTGACATCGCTAGCGACCTGGAGTGCTCCGCTCGACCGTCCCGTCTCCCTGCACGTGCGTGACATCTCGCTGCGGGATGCTCTGGATCGCATCTCTTCCGACGCGCGAATCCGCCTTTCCTACGCTTCGGAGGCTATTCCGCTCGACAACAGAGTCTGCGCCTCATTCGACGCGATTCCGGTTGGGGAGGCACTCGGCCTTCTGCTGCGGGGAACGCCGGTACTTCCGATTTCCGCTGGGGGCGAGCACGTCGTGCTCACGCCTTCTGAAACGCCTGGCAACAGCGAACAAAGCAAGCATGCACCGCGCGTTCTCGACCGCGTCGTCGTGACAGGCAGCGCAATCGAGGCTCCTGTCCGCCGGCTCACCGTGGCGATGAACGTCGTCAGCGGCGCTCAGCTCTCGCGCTACGCCGAGGGCAATCTCGCGCAGGCGCTGAGCGACCTGGTGCCGGGGCTGTGGGTCTGGCAGAGTGCGCCGACATCGCTGGTCGCTCACTACGGGAGCATCAGAGGGACCAGCTCCTTCGGTTCGAGCTATCCGAAGATCTATGTGGATGGAATCGAGCTGGCCAATCCGTTGCTGATCATGCAGTTCACGCCCGAGACGGTCGAGCGCGTCGAGGTGATTCGCGGCCCCCAGGGAGCGGCGCTCTACGGATCCGACGCGATCAGCGGCGTGATCAACATCGTAACCCGGCATGATGGATCCAACGGCGGACCGAGCACCGTGGTGCGATCAGCGGTCGGCGCTGCATCGAGCGCGTACATGCCTCGCTCGGCCATCACGCAGGATCATGCAATCACCGTCCGGGAAGGATCGGGCGCGCAATCCGGCAGCGCAAGCTTCACATCCGGCGGAGTCGGTGAGTATTTGCCGGGGGCATTTGCGCGGCATACGACGGGAAACGCGGGATTTCGCCTGGTGCGGTCCAGGTTGATTGCGACGGGCACGGCAAGAATCTTCGTGAGCGAATCGGCGGATCCGTCGAGTCCGCTATTTCGTGATTCCGTAAGCGCCACTCGACTGGGACAGGCGACACCGCAATCGGTGCAGGAGTACACGTTGGGCGGGACCGCAACGATCGTTCAGAGCGAGCGCTGGACTCACGCGATAGTCGCCGGCTTCGACGGTAGTAGGCTCATGAATCTTGCCGACTATCATACGCCGCTTCCCTCCGCATCCGGGCCAGACCTCGGCACCGCGGGCGGGAACGCGAATCTCGGGACGCTTCGCCTGAGCAGCATCGCCAGGATTGGCGACGCGGACAATCTCGCCACGACGTTGACGTTTTCCGGCGAGAATTCACTGCTCGATTTCCGCTCACAGCCCGACACGGTCTCCGTTCAGACGGCGAACGGCTCGGCGGTCGCGTCGGTCGTGCGCCGGTGGACGAGCGCGGGTGTAGCGCAGGCAAATGTGTCGTGGCGCGACGCGGGGTACGTCACCGCTGGCCTTCGCGTCGAACGCAACGACGCGTTTGGCAGCAATCGCACCGTTTCGGTGCTGCCGATGCTTGGCACCGCCGCGTTGCGTGACTTCGGGCCACTGACGGTCAAGCTCCGTTCCGCGTATGGTCGCGGTATTCGTCCCGCGACGACGCCGATGCGGGAGACCGCGTGGTTCGATCCCCGCGGACAGGCGCGGCTTCTGAGCCTTGCGCCGGAGGAGCAGTCGGGGATTGAAACGGGAATGGATGTCTACGTCGGCAAGACGTTCGGCCTGCAGCTGACGCGCTACGACCAGCTCGCCTCGGGATTGATCCAGCGCGTCGCATACGCCGCCGCCGGCACTCACAATCAGGGACCGTCGCCGTCGGGGGGATATCCGCAGTCGCCGGTGCCCCCAGAGGATCGGCGCATCTCGTACCTGTTCCAGAACGTCGGCCAGATCACCAATCACGGGTGGGAGCTGAAAAGCGACTTGAACATCGCCTCGCTGTCGCTGAACGGAACATTCTCGACGGTCGATAGCAGAGTGCGACAGGTGGCACGGGGTTACGTCGGGGACCTGCGCGTCGGAGACAGGATGCTCGAAGTGCCCGCACGGACTGGAAGCGCATCGGCCGCGTGGACCGGCGGAGGGTGGACCACCTCAGTGATCGCGTCTCGATCCTGGGATTGGATCGACTACGACCGAATCGCGCTCGCCGGAGCATTCTCGAATTCCGCGCAGACCGACGCGGAGCTGGTTGGTCAGGAGCTGCGCAACTACTGGTTGAAGTACAGCGGCGTGACTCGCTTGCGCGCGAGCGTCGGCCGGACCCTGTACCGCGGGCTGTCGCTCAACGTGAGTGGCGAGAATCTTCTCAACCGACAGCATGGCGAGCCGGACAACGTCACGGTCGTGCCCGGACGAACGCTCAGCTTCGGTCTCAGGGCCGTCATGTAATCGGCCTCCGCGCGGTCTATCGCGTGGAACCACTGCAACTGGAGTCATTCAATCGCGGGGAGCCTCCAATCCGCTTGAAGACTCTTGTAGTGGTCAGCAGTGAGCTGCACCAGTAGCGGTCGTTTGCGCGGATCGAGCCAGGGCATCACCTCTCGCAGCTTCGCTTCGTCGAACGCGGTACATCCGGCGGTGTGCGAATCGGGACCGGCCCAGATGTGGAGGAAGATGCAGGAGCCGCGTCCCTTGACCGGCGCTGACGCGTTGTACCCGACGATCACTCCGACCATGTACTGCGACACCTGACGCATGTGCTCGGCGCTATTCCAGTCGACGCGAGGAACCGCCGCTCTGTCGACAACCGTGTTGTAGCGCGTCGACGCGGGGTCATCGACACAATCGGTAGTGGGAAGCAGTTGCACATACGGCAACCGCACGCTCCGCATGGAGTCGCGGGGCGCAAACCCGAAGGCCGTGTCGAGCGGGAATATTCCGGCTGGAGCCTTTCCATCCGCTTCGTGCTTGTGCGGACCGTCGGTGGACACGTCGTCGTAGCCCACTCCCCACGCAATGCCGGTGCGGCCGACTACGAGCGGGATTGGTGACTCGATGCGCGTCCAGGTGGATGTTGGGCTCGCGCGCTCGTAGCGGGTCATGGTGCCAATAGTCGATGTCCAGCTCGGAGTGATCACGACCACCAGTTGCTGTGACGCATCGATCTCGGCGCGCGGGGAGGGCAGCCCCGGCCGGCAGGCGATGACCATTGCGAGCAGAGGGAGTATGTGAATCGATGCGTCACGACTCGTCATATGTCGTTTTCCGGATTGGACAGTGTCGGCTGGATCGTGATACAATAGCTGCATGCCAAATGTGCACTCGCCGGAGGCGGCGTCGTACATCCTGCAGGTCCTGGTCTCCGCGTTTCTCGCGGTGCTTTTTCTTCAGTCGGGCATCGACAAGGTCGTGGATCGGAAGGGAAATCGCGAGTACCTGAATCAGCACTTCGCGCGGAGCCCTCTGGCCGGCACGGTTGGCCCGATGTTCATCGTCATCACGATCCTCGAGGTATCAGCGGGAGCGTTGAGCGGAGTCGGATGCGCGCTGCTGCTTCTGACGCACGATTCGATGGTGGCGTATCTCGGCGCGCTGATCGGCAGCATCAACCTTGTCGCGCTCTTCTTCGGCCAGCGGGTGGGGAAGGATTACGCCGGCGCGGCGGCGCTTGTGCCCTACTTCCTGTTGGCGCTCACCGCGATCTACCTGCTTGCCGAACACTGATATCCAGTCCGCGGTTCAAGCGGGCGGCAGCGTAGTTCTCAGTTGCATTCGACGTTGCAGTTACCGCATCTCCCTGATCATTACCCCTCTCGCCGCCAGCTCCCGAATATACTTTTCGGCGGGTATCGCCTCGTCGGGAGTGAATACGCCCGCCTTTCCGATCTCTCCGCGCGCCTGCATCTGCCCCGTGATCGAGAGCGAGTAGCCGGTCGAGCGCTCCATCGCGCTGATCCCGTTCTCCTCGTCGTAGTAGTCCACCATCTCCCACCCGATGCGCTTGGGCTTTCCGTCCTTCGTGCCTTCGGCGTAGACGCGCAGCGCGACGAGATCGTACGCGTTCGGCTTGGTGAGACGCGGACCCATCGCGGCGACGACGAGATCGCGCGGAACAACTTTGACTCCCTTCACGTCGACCGGGTTCAAGTCGAGCAGGCCCAGCTCTCGAATCGCTTCCATGATGCGCGCGTGGCCGGGATAGCGGAGCGTCTTGTACTCCATCGTCGGAATCTTTCCTTCATAGCGGGACGCCATCGTCGAAAGGCCGCCCGCCGTGTGAAATCCCTCGAGCTCGCCCAGCGATCCGCCGAAGTTGACGACCTCAAGCTCCGACAGCGCCTTTACCTGCGTGCGCTTGCCTTTGCGAAGCACCCATGAGAGCGTCGTGTAATAGTCGAGCACCCCCTCGAGTGAATAGACGATCTGATAGTTGAGGGGCGGCTCCGGACGCTGTGGCAGGCCGCCGACGAAAATGCGAACCGTGTCGACCGTGTCGAGCTGCCGGATCGCGTGCTCCGCCAGGATGTTGACCATTCCCGGCGCCAGGCCACAGTCGGGAATGATCGTGATTCCCTTCTTCTTCGCGGCTGCGTCCAGCGTCTTCTGCTTGACCACGATCTCGGTATTTCCGCCCAGATCCGAGAAGTGGACGCCGGCTTCGACCGCGAGCTCGGCGAGCTCGAAATTGAGGTAGTACGGGATCGCGCTCATCGCCGCGTCGGATTGTCGCATCAGCGCGAGCACCGCTTCCTTGTCGCGCACGTCGAGCGGCGTGAAGATCAGGCGGTCGCCGGAGTACGGCGCGAGGAATTGCGGGAGATGGCCAGTGTGCAGATCGGCCAGGCGAACTTCCTTCACTTCGGGATTCTGCAGCAAATCATACGCGCACGCCGAGCCCTGCAGCCCGGCGCCAAGCACTAACATTCGCATTACGTGTGGATCTCCAGAAATTTTTGAGCTGGACTCGCTCTTGCAATTTACCGGGACGACGTGCTTCCCGTTACCCCGCGCGGCGAGCTCCCCAATCCGGCGATTGTCGAGAGGATAGTGAGCCGGCAAATCGAAGAGAGCATGACGGCACAGACTGACGGCGCGAGCTGGCGAGATCACCTGATCGAATCGCCCGCGCAGATCAAAGACCTGCTGGAGAACACGCATCGCATTGCCGTGCTCGGCATCAAGCCCGATCCCGACCAGCCGGCGTACTACGTCCCCGAGTACGCGGAGCGCGCCGGGTACGAGATCGTGCCCGTTCCGGTTTACTACAAGGATCTCACTGAGATGATGGGGAAGAAGGTCTACCGGAAGATCGCCGACATTCCGGGCGAGATCGACATGGTCAACGTCTTCCGCCGTCCCAACGACATCCCGCCGCACGTCGACGATATCATCACGAAGAAACCGAAATCAGTCTGGTTTCAGCTCGGAATCAGGAATGAGGATGCGGCCGAGAAGCTTGCTCGCGCCGGGATCGACGTCGTTCAGGATCACTGCCTGCTCGTCGAGCTTCGGAGAATCGGACGCTGAGACAGAACTGCAACTGAAGTTGGAACTACCATGTGACCGTGTACACCACCGCCTCATACGGTATTCCATTCGGATCGGCACTCGCCTTCGGCGCTAGGGCGATGATGTACCTGCCTCCAGCCGTCGCAGCGAGCGCGACACCGGCACCAACAACCCGCTGCGCTCCTGTGCTGCCCAATCCGGGTGGGTCCATGATCGTGATCACTCCGCGATCGGTCTGGATAGTAAAGATTTGCTTGCCACGCTGAATCTGGATCGGCACAGCCTGCGTCATGTCGAACGGCACCGACCGGTCGAGCGTAGGACCCATCGTGAATTTCACATCAGCGAGCTTCGCGTTCGACGGCAGCGTACCGTGCAGCTGTCCCGTCACCGGATCGAGCGCTGACCAGGTCTGACTCGGCTCGTTGTCCACCGCGCGCGCGGGACTGTTGCCGAGCGCGAGGAAAGTGCCGTCGGTGGTCCAGCGGACGCGCCAGCCGCGCGCGATTGGAAATAGCCTGGGCGCGGCGCTGTCGGCAGCCGCCAGCACACGCGGATTGTCCGGAATGTGGATGACGCCCGGTTGCGCGACGGCTCGCGCAAGCGACATCCCGCTCGCGGGGAACGATCCGACGCGGAGCGTGGCGGTATCGATCGAAGTGCGGCGCGCAACATCCGTCAGCAGATCGGTTCCGGTTCCACCGCCGGCCACCACCGTGTACGCGCGTCCGAATCCGATCCACTTCCAGTCGGGCGACGGCGCCACGTCCCACACACTGTCCATCTGAATCTGGAATCCGCGAGCTTCGTCGCCGAAGAAGAACCCATTTGGAACCGGCTCATTCTCCACGCCGCCAGGATCGGCCACTACGAGAACCGCTTTTCTGTCCGGCGAGAACGCCCACATCACGCGCTCGGCCATTCCGTGGGTGCCACGGTTGACTGGCGTAACTGTTACAATGGGCGCAAGAGCTGTCGTATCGGGCGAAGCTTCTTTCTTTCCTGAGTCGACGACGCACCCACCGAGCGCGAGCAGCGCGCCGGAGAGGATGATCTCGAGATTGTTGGAGGAGGATCGAATTCGCATTGGTTGCGTGGAGAGTGGTACGCCGGCCGGCTCATCTGAGCCGATCGAAGTTACTCAAACACACACCAGATTACGTCCGCCGGCCTTGGCACGGTAGAGCGCGCGGTCCGCGCAGTCGAGCAGATCCTCCGCCGTCTCGACCTTGGGCTCGGGGAAATCGGCGACGCCAATGCTCACAGTGAGGCGGAGCGGATCGCCCTTTCCGATGTCGAACTGGTGCGCTTGTATCTTGTCGCGGAGTCTCTCCGCAAACGCGATCGCGCCGGCTTCGCCCGTCTCGGGCACGGCGATCACGAACTCGTCGCCGCCGTAGCGGGCTACGGAGTCGACGCTGCGCGCGGTGCGAGCGAGCAGCAGCGCGACTTCAACGAGCACCTGGTCGCCGGCGAGATGGCCGAACGTGTCGTTCACATCCTTGAACTCATCGACGTCGATCATCAGGATGCTGAGCGGCGCGTTGTAGCGGCGCGTGCGCTCAACTTCAGTCCCGAGCTGCGCGAGCAGGGCGCGGCGGTTGAGCAGCTGAGTGAGCGGATCTGTGCGCGCCAGCGCCTCGAGACGGAGATTGTCGGCCTGTGTGACCTCCACCATGTGCGCGCGACGCATGGCATTCATGGCGCTCTTGACCACGGTCTCCGCGAAATCGACGTCAGCCTGGTTTAGCGACGCCTTTTCAGCGGTGCGGCGGAGGAGGAACACGCCGGTGCGATCGAGATCGAGCCGGAAGGGCAGCGCGACGATCGAGCGCACGGAGATGACGCTGCCGTCCTTCTCCCACGCCTCGCGCAGCGCCTTGTAGGCATCGGAATGCCAGATGTCGGGAATCAGGACCGGCTGCTCGCTCGCGAGGGCGGCTTCGATCTCGGGATACTTGTCGAGCTCGACCTGGAGATTCTCGAGCTGGGGATCTTCGTGCGCCGACGCGACGGTGCCCAAACGGTCGCCGGACTTCGCGAAAATGACGGACGAGTGGCTCAGATTGAGCGCACGCGCAAGACGGCGTGCCAGCATGTGGAATAGCTCGCCCATGGAGAGCGAGCCCATGACGTCGTGGAGGATGTCCACGAGCGCTCCGCGCGCCGCGGCTTCGTCGAGCAGGCGCTGCACCTCGGACTCTGCTTTACGCAGTGCCGTGCGCAGCTTCTCTATTTCCGCGTGCTCATGCGCCAGATCGGAACGCTTGATCTTCATTCGTCGGTGAGGGCCTCGACCTGCTCGGTCTCGGTGGCGGGAATGCCGTTTTCCGCGCCTTCGCCCTCATCTTCGGGGACCACACGGGCGACGGCTGTCACGAGATCTCCTTCATCGAGGTTGACGAGCTTGACCCCCTGCGCGATACGCCCGGTTACTCTCACCTGAGAGACGGAACTGCGGATGATCACACCATGTTTTGTGATGATCATTATCTCATCCGCGGGCAGAACTTCCATCAGGGCAACGACATCGCCCGTTTTTTCGGTTCTATTAACTGTGATGATGCCCTTCCCGCCGCGCTTCTGAACCCGGTAATCAGCGATGTTCGAGCACTTCCCGAGGCCGCGCTCTGTGACCACGAGCAGCGTCGCGTCGCGCTTGACGACGACCATTCCGATCACGGAATCGCCCTCGCGAAGCTCCACGCCTTTGACGCCCGTGGTGTCTCGGCCCATCTCGCGCACATCCATCTCGTGGAATCGGACCGACAGCCCATGACGCGTGGCCAGTACGATGTCGTTCGAGCCGCTCGTCACCTGCACGTCGATCAGCTCGTCGTCCTTGTCGATCTTGATCGCCTTGATGCCGGTCTGGCGGACGTTCGAGTACTGCGAGAGCGCGCTCTTCTTCACTGTGCCGTTTCTGGTGCAGAAGAGGAGGAACTGCGTATCCGAGAACTCGCGGACCGGAACCATCGCCTTGATCTGCGTCTCCGGTGAGACGTTGATCAGGTTGACAATCGGCTTTCCCTTCGCGGCGCGGCCCGCTTGCGGTACTTCGTGGACCTTGAGCCAGAAGCAGCGGCCGTCATCGGTGAAGCACAGGATGTAGTCGTGCGTCGAGCCGATGAAGAGATGCTCGATGAAATCCTCGTCCTTGAGCCCCGCGCCGCTCAGTCCGCGACCGCCGCGGCGCTGCTTGCGATACGTCGAGACCGAGGTGCGCTTGATGTAGCCGGAGTGGGAGATGGTGATGACCATGTCCTCTTCGGCGATCAGGTCCTCGATCGTGAACTCGCCTTCGTCGCTCGTGATCTCGGATCTGCGCTCGTCGGCGTACTTGTCTGAGACCTGCTGCAGCTCGTCGCGGATGATCTTCAGCCGGCGCGGCCTGGACGCGAGGATCTCGCGCATCTCCTTGACGAACGCACGGACTTCCTTGAGCTCGCTGTCGAGCTTCTCGATCTCCAGGCCAGTGAGCTTGGCGAGGCGCATGTTGAGGATCGCCTCTGCCTGCCGCTCGCTCAGCTTGAACCGCTTCTGAAGCTGCGTGCTCGCCGTCGGAGTGTCCTGAGCCGCGCGGATGAGCTTGATGACCGCGTCGATGTTGTCGACGGCGATCTTGAGTCCCTCGAGGATGTGCTCGCGCTCGAGCGCCTTGTCGAGCTCGAACTGCGTGCGGCGGACGACGACCTGGTGCCGGTGCGTGAGGTAGTGCTCGAGCACTTCCTTGAGCGGCATGATCTTCGGCACGAGCTGGGTCGTGTGCGAATCGGGCACGAGCGCCAGCATGATGACGCCGAACGTCGACTGCATCACGGTGTGCTTGTACAGCTGGTTGAGAACTACGCGAGGAATCGCATCGCGCTTGAGCTCGATGACGATGCGCATGCCGTCCTTGTCGGACTCGTCGCGGAGCGCCGAGATGCCTTCGAGCTTCGCATCTTTCACCAATTCCGCCATGTCGGCGATCAGCTTCGCCTTGTTGACCTGATAGGGAAGCTCGGTGACCACGATCTGGGACTTGTTCGAGGATTCCTTCTCCTCGATCACGGCGCGGGCGCGCATTATGATGCGGCCTCGGCCCGTCTCCTGGTAATCCTTGATTCCGGCGCGGCCGTAGATGTAGCCGCCGGTCGGGAAGTCAGGGCCCTTGATCAGTTTTCTGATATCGCCGGGTGTGAGCTCCGGATTGTCGATCAGCGCGGTGAGCGCCGAGACTACTTCGCCGAGATTGTGGGGCGGAATGTTCGTCGCCATGCCGACGGCGATGCCCGAGGAGCCGTTGACGACGAGGTTGGGGATCGCCGACGGAAGAACTTTCGGCTCCTGCAGCCTGTCGTCAAAGTTCGGCGCAAAATCGACGGTGTTCTTGTCGATATCGGCCAGCATCTCCATCGCGACGCGAGTGAGGCGCGCTTCGGTGTAGCGATAAGCCGCGGCCGGATCTCCATCGACGCTGCCGAAGTTTCCCTGTCCATCGACGAGCGGGTAGCGGAGCGAGAAGTCCTGCACCATGCGCACGAGCGCGTCGTAGACCGAACTGTCGCCGTGCGGGTGGTACTTGCCGAGCACGTCGCCGACGACTGTCGCGGATTTCTTGTACGGGCGGCCGGGAACGAGTCCGAGCTCGTTCATGGCGTAGAGCACGCGGCGGTGCACCGGCTTGAGTCCATCGCGCACATCCGGAAGTGCGCGGGAGACGATGACGCTCATCGAATAATTGATGAACGATTCTTTGATTTCTTCGTGAATGAGGCGCGGGAGGATGCGCTCTCTGTTGTTCGGAGCCGTCATTAAATCCGGTGGTGGCTACTGGGTTCGGAGGCGGGGCGGGAGGACAAAAAAGCCTCCTCTAGAAGTAGTCCGAAAGGTAGCGCTCGGTGCACGAAAAATCAATTGTGCACAGAGAACGTAAGTAGCTATGGGACAAGCGGTTAGGTAGAGCGCCAGGTTTGGCACAAAATTGCCTCCCGTTCCTCGAAATATTTGTGTTCATCTCAAGCTCAGCAGTAGCAATGGGTTTGGTCAATTCTTTGGCGATGTCTGCGCGATTGTGGTGGTTCAGAAATGCTCAGAGCAGACATTGAAAAGCAGCCTTCCGTCAACCGAGTCATCCTGAAGCGAGCCCCTGAAAAGGTCGAGCGAGGTCGTAACGATGCTGGCCGTATCGGGTTGCATGCTGAATATTCCTCCCGTCCAGCTCGCTCGCCCGACGCAAAACCCTGCCCATGGCCGACGCAAAAATTTCATCGATCGGGAAATACCGCATCATCGAGCTTGTAGGTGAGGGCGCGATGGGTGTCGTCTACAGGGCCCAGGATTCCGTCCTCGACCGTCCGGTCGCGATCAAGGTGATGAATGATTCGATCGCGCGGCAGGACGACCTCCGCAAGCGTTTTCTGCACGAGGCGCAGGCGGCCGGATCCCTCCAGCACCCGAATGTGGTGTGCATCTACGACCTGGGTGAAGCGGATGGTCACCTCTTCATCGCGATGGAGTTTGTCCACGGCGTAGATCTCGAGCGACTTATCGAGCTGGGGGAGCCGCTTTCGCTGCAGGCCAGACTCGACATCATCATCGACGTTCTCACGGGGCTCTCGTTCGCTCACAAGCGCGGCATTGTACATCGAGACATCAAGCCGGCAAATATTCGAGTTGGGGACGACGGACGCGCGAAGATCATGGACTTCGGCGTCGCCCATCTCGCGTCATCGAGTATGACCAGCACTGGATCGATCCTCGGAACGCCGACCTACATGGCTCCCGAGCAGATCACAGAGGGAAAGACCAGTCCGGCCACCGATATCTTCGCGGTGGGTGGGGTGCTGTATCAGATCCTCACGCTGATGAAGCCGTTCGACGCTCCCACTCTGCAAAACCTGTTTTACAAAATCATAACTGAAAAGCCGCGACCAGTAAGCGAGCTGATGCCCGGACTTCCCCCCGCCCTCGATCGCATCGTCCAGAAGGCCATGGCGAAGGAGCCTTCGGACCGATACGCCAGTGCGCTCGACATGGCGAATGATCTGACCAACGTACGATCGAAGTTGAGTGGGCCTTCGTATCCGGCCTCGGTTTCTTTGAGCGCTTCAGTTGCCAGCGCCATCGAACAATCCAGGACGTTATCGCGGACGCGAACGAGAAACTTCGCCTTTGCAGGCGGGGGAGCGCTCGCCGCAGCCGTTTTGATTGCAATCGCCTGGACGAGGTACTCGCAATCGGGTTCGGCAAAGCTGGAAGCCGCCAGCAAGCCAGCGCCAGCAGTTGCATCAGCGTCACCACAGGTGGTGCCTACGGAGACTCCCACGGCCGTCGCGAAAACCGGCGCTGCCGTTACCGAGCCGCCGTCCCCCGCCAAGCGGCCTGTCAGGCAGGAACGAGCGGCCGCTACCGCGCGTGACACGCGTGGTGGTGGCGCCGCAAAAACCGCGTCCAAGCCGGTTCAACTTCCAGTCGCAGCCCCGCCGGCCGCGCGGATTGACCCGCCGATAACGAGCCTCAGTACACGACAGGATGCGGTGCCGGCGCCTCCTCAAGTTGTAACGTCAGCACCGGTCGTCCCGCCGCCGAAACAAGAAACGACACCGGCTGCGGCAGCGGCGCCTACTACCGCTGACATCGCCCCCACGGTTGAAGCATACGCTCGCGCGATCGAGTCGAGGGACATGGGCGCCATCCGTCGTGTCTACCCCGGGCTCACATCGGAACAGCAGCGGGGCTTCGAGCAGTTCTTCCAGTCGGCGAGGAGCATCAACGTCACCTTCAGGGTAACGAACGTCGAAGGTTCAGGCACGTCGGCTGACGCCCGACTTGTGGGAAGCTACGAGTACGTGACAACGGCGGGAAAGACAGAGCACCAGCCCGTCAGCTTCGCGGCGACGCTTCGGCACGACGGAAATGGGTGGCGCCTGGTGTCGGTGCGCTGACCGTCGCGCTCTCACCACTAGCTAGAACGTGTACTCGATGCCGGCGGTGTAGACGAGATTGGGCCTCAGTCCACCGCGGTTCAGAGGGAAGAGCGTGTTCAGAACCGCCGTCGTGTTCCGGGCAGGCGTGATCTTGATGCCGAACGAGCCGTTCACGATATCGTCGCGAATCTCAGGAATGTTGGTGGGAGTCACGGTGCGGCGAAAGGGCGCGTCATAGGTGACAAGACCGGGCAGGTGCAGCTT
>JAYWBE010000143.1:0-6423 GCA_043781715.1 Gemmatimonadaceae bacterium | reverse complement strand
CGACCGAGCTCGATACGCGCCATAGCGATTTCTATCTGCTCGGGATGTATGTCGGCGTCGGTGGACTAGGCTGGTCTCCATACTTCAACATCAACGGGTACTACCTCGACTATATTTTCTCGCCCACGATAGCCAAGTCGAACAGAACGCTGAGCGCCTGGTCGCCAACGCTCGGCCTCGCGTACGCGGGCCGCAGGAGCGGTGTCTCGTTCGGTGCCGGATACGCCCTGGTTAACAACGAAGATGCCGGCGCGCCCGGAGCCGAAGGCGGTGGCGCGAGCGGCGTGACCGCGAGCTTCGGTGCGTATCACAGTGGAACGGGCAGTCGTCCGCTCCACACACAGCTTCTTTCCAACTACAACTTCGGTAGCCGGTACCTGTGGGCGCGTGGGCGCGCCTCAGTTCCGTTCGGCCACTCAGGCAGGCATCCGGCGCGCATTGGCGCCGAGCTTGTCGGACAGGGTGGCGGCAAAGACTTACGAAAGAGCAATTCGTTCCAGGCCGGGCCCACATTCGAATATGCGTGGACTCCGCATCTCAGAACCACCGGTGTCGTCGGCTACAAGTCGGTCGGCGGTCCCATCTACGCGAGCCGAGAGTCGGCGACGTACTTGAAGCTCGAGTTCTCGTTCTCGCCGTGATCGGCTGATCGAAGTCCGCTAGGAGACAACTCGCACGAGCATTTTCTCGAGCCGTTCCTTCACCTGCGGCCACTCCTCGTCGAGGATGCTGTAGTAGATGCTGTCGCGGTACCGCCCGGTCCACATCAGCGTGTGCTTGCGAAGAACTCCCTCCTCTGTCGCACCGATGCGCAGCATTGCTTTGCGTGACGGCGAGTTCAACACGTCGGTCTTGAGCTCGACTCTGACGCAGTGAAGCTTCTCGAATGCGTGAGCCAGCATTAGATACTTCGCTTCGGTGTTGACCGCGGTCCGCTGCCACGGTCGCGCGAGCCACGTCCAGCCGATCTCGATGTGGCGATTTGCTGGATCGTAGTTGCCGAAGCGAGTGCTTCCGACGACTCGACCCGATGCGCGCTCGATCGTGACGAACGGTAGACTCGTCCCTTCGCGCTGGAGCTGGAGTGCCGATTCCAAGTAGCTGTGCATCTCCTCAGGGGTTCGCACAACCGCGACCGTGAGCCGCCAGATCTCCGGATCGAGCCCGATTTCGGTGAGTCCCGCGTGATGCTCGAGCGTCATCGGCTCTAGACGCACGAAGCTGCCTTCGAGGTTTACCGGCTCAAGGGCGGGGCTGCCTTGCGCCACTCAACCCGCCGGGGGAGGAGCAGGAGGCGGCGGAGCAGGAGGAGTCAGCGGAACGACCGGATGCTTCAGATGGAATCCGGTTGCCTCCTGATACGCCCGCGCCACGGCCAGCATCTTCGATTCCTCGAACAGTCCGCCCAGGAAAGTGAGTGAGACGGGAGTGCCATCGTCGCGGAATCCGTTCGGGACGATCACGGCGGGATGCCCGGTGAGATTCGTCGCGACCAGTTGCGAGAGATTCGTGGCACCGGTAGGCGTCACGATCACGTCGACCGTCCGCATGAGATCGTCCCACTTCTGGATGGCGATCGACCGCAGACGATTGGCGTTCACGTAGTCGACGGCGGGAATGAAGCGCGACGTCCGGAACGTGTTCGGCCAGTCGAACTTCCCCTGCTGGACAAGCTCATCGTCACGATTCGATCTCGTGAGGTCGTCGAACGCTGCGCCGGCTTCCGCGGTCAGGATGATGCGCATTGCGTCGTACGGGACATCGGGCACGTCGACTGGAATCAGGTTGATCCCGAGCCGCTTGAACACATCGAGCGCCGCGTCGTCGAACTGCTTTGTCGCGTGCAGCGTCCGTTTGGCGTCGGTCGGGTCGGTCTGCGGTGTGTCGAACGCGGACTTCACGTATCCAACGCGCAGATGCTTCGGCGACAGTCGTGCGTTCCAATGATATCCGGCCGGAATGACGCTGTTGTCCTGACCGTCGGGTCCGTAGATCGCATCGAGCACGATCGCGCAGTCCTCAACGCTCCGACAGAGCGGACCGAGCTTGTCCATCGTCCACGAGAGGGCCATCGCGCCGGTGCGCGGCACCCGGCCGAACGTCGGCCGGAGCCCGGTAGTCCCGCAGCGCGTCGAGGGGGAGGAGATCGATCCGAGCGTCTCGCTTCCAATCGTGAAGCCGACGAGCCCCGCGGCCGTCGCTGAAGCGGGACCAGCGGACGACCCGCTCGACCCTTGATCCACCTTCCACGGATTTTTCGTCGTGGCGCCAAACCAGATGTCACCCTGCGCCAGCTCGCCGAGCGTCAGCTTCGCGACGAGCACGGCCCCGGCTGCGTCGAGTCGCTGCACGACGGTGGCGTCGGCGTCAATCACCTGCTCCTTGAACGGGCCAGCCCCCCACGTAGTCTTGTAACCGCGGACGGCGAGAAGATCTTTCGCGCCCCACGGAATTCCGTGCAGCGGTCCGCGGTAGTGGCCCCGTCTGATCTCGGCGTCGGCGGCGTGGGCCTGCCTGAGCGCGCGGTCCTCCGTGAGAGTTATCACGCACCTGAGAACCGGATCGTATTTCTTGAGTCGCGCGAGGTACATCTGTGTCAATTGAACGGATGTGACGCGCTTGCGACGCACCAGCTCCGACAATTCTGTCACCGGGAGAAACGCGAGCTCGTCGAGGTCGGCCGGTACGGCGCGGGGAGCGACCTTGCTTCTGACCATCGGCCGGCGCGCCTCGGGCGAAATCTTCTTTCCCGGCGGCAGCGGATCGAACACGATGGCAGGGCTCACCGAATTCGGAAGCACGACTTTGTGCAGAGCCTCGATTCGCTGCTCCTGCTGCTTGAGCCCATCGAGCATCAGCTCCCGCTCGGCTGCATCGAAATGGATCCCCGCTACTTCCTCCGCGCTGGCAATGGTATCCACGGTGATGTCCGCGCCGGCGGCGATCTTCGCCCACAACACGCCTGGAAAGAGAGTCGAGCCAAGCCCGACACCCGCGAAGTAGCCCATGAAATGACGCCGGTCGACCGTCGTTCCCATGCTTAGAACTCCTCGTTAGGATAGTCTGTCGCAACTGCAGAAGAACGGGATCCGAGATGTCAGAGGCGTAGATGCCAGAGAATAGTCAAAGCGCTCTGACCTCTCTACTGCGGTTCTAAAGCAACCTACACCTGCGATTTCGAGAATGCTGGCTCGCCGTCGAACTCCTGGAGCTTCTCGATGTGCATCCAGCGGTGCTGGGCGCTGACGGTGCCGAGCAGCGAAAGAATCTCGGAGTCTCCAAAATTCGCTGGTGTCTCCCGAAGCACGAACCTGCACCGGAAGTGATCGACGAGAGACACGCGCCGGCCGCTCGCGGGAAAGACCATCGCGCCACGGTTCGTGATCATTTGCAGCTTGAACGGGGAAATCCGGGTCAGCTTCTCCAGATCTGCCGCCAATTTCGCGGGCTCTAGATCCGACTCGATGTACACGTCGAGCCCGGTCAGGCGCCGACTCTTTGCTGGGACCACGTTCACTCCGAGCCGCGACGGAGGCAGCTCGACCTTCTTGTACTCTTTGGGCGGGCTGACCTTCGAGCGTTTCCCGAAGTTGGCGATCACGGCCTGCGTGAAATCGGTCGTTGTCGCCGGCTTGTCCACGCCCATCATGTCGCTGGTGCGGATTCCGCTCTCGAGCGTCACGAGCACCGCCTGCTCGACATCGTTTGCCGCTTTGCCTTCGCCGATCTGGCGCAGCATCATCGCCGCACTCAGGATGAGCGCGGTCGGGTTCGCCTTGTTCTTTCCGGCGATATCAGGCGCGGAGCCGTGCACCGCCTCGAAGATGGAAACGTCGTTGCCGATGTTCGCGGAGGGGGCGAAGCCGAGGCCGCCGGTGAGGCCGGAGGTAAGATCGCTCAGGATGTCGCCGTTCATGTTTGTCGTGACGATGACATCGAACTGCTCGGGACGCATGGCGAGCTGGTGGGCGCAGTTGTCGATCAGGATGTGCTTGGATTCGATGGTGGGATATTTTGGAGCGAACTCCTCGAAGGTGTGCTGAAGCAATCCTTCGGTGAGCTTCATGATGTTCGCCTTGGTCGCGCAGTGAACGCGCTTGCGTCCCTCGGCGATCGCGAACGCGAATGCGAGCTTGACGATCTTTTCGCATCCTTCGCGCGAGATCAGCTTGAGGCTCTCGGCCACTCCGGGCGTCTGCATGTACTCGATGCCGGCGTAGAGATCCTCGATGTTCTCGCGGACGATCACGATATCGAGCTTGCGTCCGGTGAAGGCCGTTTGAACCCCGGGGAGCTCGCGGACCGGGCGGATGTTGCCGTACGTCTCGAACAGGGTGCGAAGGGTGACGTTGGCGCTTCTGTTGCCATAGCCGATCGGGGTCTCAAGGGGGCCCTTGAGCACGACGTGGGTGCGCTCTATCGACTCGATCGTTTCCTGCGGAATTCCGGTGACGATTCCCTTCTGAAACGCGCGTGCGCCGGCCTCACATCTCTCGAACTCGACGGCGACGCCGCTAGCCTTTATGATCTCGAGGGCCGATTCTACAACCTCCGGCCCGATACCGTCGCCGGAAAGGATGGTTATCTTTCGTTTTGCTGGTGTCATCGGAGGAAGTTAATTCCTCTGGGCAGTCGTTACACTGCGCGCGTAGCTCAGTTGGATAGAGCGTCGGCCTCCGGAGCCGAAGGTCGTGGGTTCGAGTCCCGCCGCGCGCACTCTCTCTTCCTTTCTGCGCGCTCTGGGTCTGCGGATTCGGGATCACTGCGCCGGTCAGTCGGGAGGACATCCTCGCTTCTTCCCTGTCGAACGCCCCGAGTAGCCGGAGTCGCGTTACTAGAAGCCGGCGCGGTGAGGGCCGCTGTGCGGGCGCGCGGGAGGACTGCCTCACCCCCACGTCACCTTCGAAGCGCATGCGGTTGCGAATCTTTACGGGAGAGGCGCGGTGTCCTCGTAGCGGCTTTTTAAAGCGTGCGTAGCCGCGGAGAGGATACCGCGCCTCGACCCAACCGAGACGCCAGGGCAATGCGCAATCAGAAGCGACGCGTGGCGAGGAAGAATGACCGCGCAGGTTCGGGCTAGACGTTTTTGAGCGCTTGACCGACTTGAGTCAGCGACTGACGCGCGTCCCCAAACAACATCCGTGTGTTGTCGTTATAAAAGAGCGCGTTGTCGATTCCCGCGAAGCCGTGACCCATGCTGCGCTTCAGCACGATAACGTTGCGCGCGCGATCTACATCGAGAATCGGCATTCCGTAAATCGGGCTTGATGGATCGTCGCGCGCGGCGGGGTTCACCACGTCGTTCGCGCCCACTACGAGCACCACGTCAGTCTGCGGGAATTCGCCATTCACCTGATCCATCTCCAATAGCTGATCGTACGGCACGTTCGCCTCGGCGAGGAGGACGTTCATATGGCCGGGCATGCGGCCCGCGACCGGATGAATGGCGTACTTAACATCGACGCCGCGCTTCTCGAGGTCGGTGGCGAGCTCTCTGACGGTGTGCTGCGCTTCCGCGACCGCGAGGCCGTATCCCGGCACGATCACCACGCTCCTGGCGTAGGCGAGAGCGATCGCCGTGTCCTCGGCAGTTGTCTGCCGAACCGTGCGCCCCACCGCGCTCGTGGCGGCCGTGGGATCACTGGACGCCGCCCCGAACGCGCCGAACAGAACGTTGCCGACAGATCGATTCATCGCCCTGCTCATGAGCAGCGTGAGGAGCGTGCCGGACGCCCCGACGAGAACTCCCGCCACCACCAGCATCTGATTGTGAAGCACGAATCCGGTAAGAGCGGCGGCGAGTCCGGTGAGCGAGTTCAGGATCGAGATCACGACGGGCATGTCTCCGCCGCCGATCGGGAGCACGAACATGGCGCCGAGCACCAGCGCCGCGGCGAACAGCATCCAGAGCGCGGGAGAGCCGCCCCCCCCTACGACGACAAACGCACCGAACGCCAGGACGGAAAGCAGAATGAGCGCGTTGATCAGTCGCTGAAGCGGAAACTGGAGCGGTCTCCCGGGAAGAATCTCCTGAAGCTTTCCAAAGGCGACGATGCTTCCCGTAAACGAGATCGCGCCGATCGCTGTTCCGAGCACGATCGATGTCGCCTCGCCCACTCCGATCGTGTCGCCCGCTCGCGTGAGCCGGAGGAACTCGGCCACCGAGACCAGCGCCGCCGTCGCTCCGCCCATGCCGTTGAAAAGCGCGACCATCTGCGGCATCGCGGTCATCTGAACGGTCCTGGCGAAGTAGATCCCTATCGCCGCACCGATCAGAGTTCCGATGGCGATCGTCCAGAAGGATACGATCTGTCGATCCAGCAGCGTCACGCCGAGCGCGAGCGCCATTCCAATCGCGGCGAGGCGATTGCCGGACCGTGCCGTCGCGGGGGAACTCAGATGCTTGAGGCCGAAAATGAAGAG
>JAYWBE010000142.1:0-18322 GCA_043781715.1 Gemmatimonadaceae bacterium | reverse complement strand
CAACCATGCCTCGATCATAGACTCGATCAGGCTCGCGAAGGCGATCACGAAGTGCACGACCGCCGTATATCAGCATTCCGATCTCGACGACCTGAAGTCGAAGCTCGAGAGCGCGAGGGGCGCGCGCCGACGCATCATCTGGACGGACGGCGTGTTCTCCATGGAGGGGAGCATGGCCAAGCTGCCGGAGATTCTCCAGCTGGCGGAGGACTACGACGCGATCGTAGCGGTTGACGATTCGCACGGGACGGGCGTCCTCGGGGCGAACGGACGCGGCACGCCCGAACATTTCGGCGTGCTGGGCGAGGTGGACATCATCACGTCGACGCTCGGCAAGGCGCTGGGGGGCGCGGCAGGCGGATTCGTGGCGGGACCGGCGTCGCTGTGCGACATGCTCACGCAAAGGTCGCGTCCCCAGCTCTTCTCCAACGCGCTCCCTCCCACGGTGGCGGCCAGTGCGCTCGGGGCGATCAGGCAGCTGGAGCACCATCCCGAGCTGGTGAAGAAGCTGCACGACAACACCCGCTACTTCCGCGGCGCGATCTCCGAGGCGGGGTTCAAACCATTGCCGGGAGAGACTCCGATCGTCCCTATAATCGTGGGGGAGACGGCGACGGCCATCAAAATGAGTGACATGTTGCTGGATGAAGGCGTCTTTGTGACAGGGTTCGGCTTTCCGGTCGTTCCTCAAGGGCAGGCGCGTGTGCGCTGTCAGCTCAGTGCTGCCCATTCACGCGACGATCTGGACCAGGCCATCTCGGCCTTCAAGACCGTCGGGACGAAGCTAGGCATAATCTAGAGGACGCCTTAATGCAGAAGCTCAGAGCAGTCGTTGTTGCGCTGGTTGCCACGTTAGTCGTTTCGTCCGGCGCGAATGCGCAGAGGCGGAACTTCGACGACTCGTGGTTCTGGGGATTCAAGTCCGGAATCAACACTTTCTCCGTGCCGGGCCATGGCAACACGTCGACGGTAGATCTCGGCCTCGACTGGCTCATCACCAGGACGAAGGGCGGCCTTTACGTATCGGCTAACCAATCCGTTTTCGAGCGCGACCTCGAATTCCTGGATCCGACCTCCCGCACCGGTCAGCGCACGATTCGCGTGAACGACATGCGACGCATATCACTCGCGGGAGTCGCCTTTCCCAAGCACTTTGGCGCAATCACTCCTTACGCTGGTCTCGGCTTCAGTATCGCAGTACTCGGCGATGCGCGGGTTTTCGTGGACAGCGCTAACACCTTCCCGACCAATTCATTTCTGGACGCGGTCGAGAGCGAGCGCAGTCGCGCCGCGGTCATGGGACTTGGGGGCGTGCAAATTCAGACCAAGCGCGCGGCGATCTTCGCCCAGGAAACGATACTCCCGAGTAACCGAACTTTCTTGTTCAGCAGCGTGCTCTCGTTCTTCGAGTTCGGTGTCCGCTACAACTTCGGAAGCTCCATCGACCAGGAATAGCAGCTCTCGGCGCGCCTGGCGATTGGACGAGCGGCCCCTTCGGGGGCCGTTTTTTTTCGATACTTTGGTTTTGTGGATGCCTGCGCATGCGCCTGCGCCGGGCAGCCTACGCCGAGACCTTGCCCTTGGATACGAATCGATTGCCCCGCGCGAGCCAGCGGAGTGGCCAATCGGCGGATCGGGTGATGCCGATGCGAGTCGTGACTTCAACGCCGTCATCGGCAACTCGTTCTCCCTCGCGGATCACGATTGGCTTTCGCTGCAGGCCCTTCCCGTGCATCGAGCCCGTGATACCGAGGGCGGTGCAAAGTTTTCCTGGACCATTAGTCAGATCTGCCGTGTGCCTCACGCGTGGGCGGCGCTTGTGCATCAGCGCGATCCCGTCGAGCGGCTCCAGCGCGCGAACCAGCACCGCGCTCGGCGAGCCTTCAGAGCGCGTAACGGCGTTGAAGCACCAGTACATGCCGTAGATGAAATAGACGTACGCGATGCCGGGCGGTCCGTAGAGGTTCTCGGTGCGCGCGGTGCGTCCGACCGCAGCATGGCAGGCGAGGTCGTGCTCGCCGAGGTACGCTTCGGTCTCGACGATGATTCCGCTGGCGGTCCCGTTCTCCGTCTCGCATTCGAGGACGGTGCCGAGCATCTCCCGCGCGACGATCTCGGTCTCGCGCTCGTAGAAGCTGGGTGGGAGGATGCGGCCCCGATGGAACTGCGAGCGAGGCCTCGAGCCCAGAAGACTCGCCGCCGAGTCTTCCATGTCCGAGATTTTTTGCCTGCTCACACCTACTCGCTAGCCGTTTTGCTCTTGGTCTTGCGAGCGGCGCGGCGGGGCGCGGACTTCTCGCCCTCTTCACCCGATGCCGCCGCGGACTTGCGCGGACGGCGCGGCTTCTTGTCGTCGCCCGATGCGCGCTTCCGTCCGCTGCGCGGCTTCAGATCGCTGGCGGAGAGAGCGTCCTCCCCCGTGAGAGGGAGATCGGGAACGGACTCGGTAAAGACTGGTTGGGGAGCAGGTCTCGACGTCTCGACCACGCCGACAGAAAGCAGGCCAGCCGGCACGATGCCGACACGCGCACCGATCGGTCCGCGTCCGCGTCCGCGAGCAGTTCCACCTCCGCGATTGCCCATGCCGGTTGGTGTCGACGGCATCACGGGAGCGGTTGGCTTCGGCGGTTCCGCGGCCGCGAGCTGGTCGCTGAGCGAAGTCGACGGTGCCGCAGGAGCGACCTCGTAGTCGCTTCCCCGCCGACGGAGATCGATGATGTCAGCGTCGTGGGCGTCTTGCAAAATGCGGGTGAAGTTTCGCTCGCTGAGGCTCTCGCTGTCGTGGCCGAGCAGCTCGCGCGCGCTGGCGCGGACCTGGCTTGCGCGAACTGGAGCGTCGCCGTTGGCGCCAACCGCGCGGCGAACGAGGTCGAATGCCTCCTCTCGCCGCAGGCGAAGTCCGCTCGAACCTATACCGTCAGCTAAAGCAGCGGGTGGTGCTGATGCTGCGACTCGCGCCACCTCGGGCTGTTGCGGAGACTCTGCGTCAGTGGGAGCGGGTTGCGGCGCCACAGCGGCCGAACGCTGGCCGCGCACATCGCGGTCCCGGCCCCTGCCACCTCTTCGTCCGCGACGCGGGCGCTCCACCGTCTCACCTTCCGCCGGCGCCGCGAGCCTTGGAACCGTGCTCTCCTGACCAGCGGGCAATCCGCGGGCAGCACCCGCACCCGGGGAAGCGATCTCGAACTGCCCGTTTTCGAGCTTGGTGAGAGTGAGCAAGCCGCGGTGCGCGGCCTCTGTCACGAAGCGCGAGAACTTGGACATGCCAAGATTCTTCTCGTCGAACGAGCTGTCGATCTGCTGCATCACCTGCTTGAGGCGGTCGGCGCGCATCACATCGCCGTTCCGCTTCATTTGACTGATGGCTTCGGTGACGAGCTCCCACGGGTCCTTCTTCACCACTTCCTCTTCGCCGCTCCGAACCAGGCCGGCGAGCGCGTTGTAGCTGTAGTACTCGTCGCAATTCATGACGAGGAGGTCGCTCGAGGATTCACGGATGCCTACTCCGATGACGTACTTGCCGTACTCCTTGAGCTTGGTGACGAGACTGGCGAAATCGGAATCGCCCGACAGGAGAATGAACGTGCCGATCTCGGGGCGAGTGAAAACCAGCTCCATTGCATCGACGGCGAGGCGAATATCCGTGGCGTTCTTCTTGGCGGAGCCGTACGCGGTCGCCATGATCATGTCGATCGACGATTCGGCGAGCGGCACTATGTACTGCGGATAGCGACGCCAATCCGCGTAAGCGCGCTGAACCGAGACTTTGCCTTTGACGATGTCGGAGGAGAGGAGATTCCTCAGCTCCGTCTGAAGCTCGGAGCGGATGCCCATCGTCACGTTGTCGAAGTCGATGAGCAGTGCGGCGTTGGGGGCGTGGTGGGGATTGGCAAGTGCATTAGCGGACATTGCCTGCGGGCCGCGATGTACGGGGGCGCTTGCCTGCGGCCCTCGGTGTACCGGGGCAACATGGCGGTGCGCGGCTGCTGACGCGGACCGATGTGGTCGAGAATTCATTTTTTTTGGGAATTACCTGTGCGAGGCTGCGTGCCTGCGATTATTTGCCGCGACGGCTGCACGCCGTATCAATCCTGCGACGGATGCCGCAGGCGGTGCGTCTTCAGGTCCATGCGAGCGGGCCAACCCTCAGTCGACTGGTCGCCGGATCCTCGAAGTCGCGCCGTACGGGTATAATTTATACTCAAACCCCCATGAATCAACTGCGTTTCCGCACGCGACTGGTCCTGATCCTGTCGCTGTTCGCGATCGTCCCGGCCCTGGTGCTCACGTTACTGTGGGGCGGAACGGTCAGCACCGCCCTGCCGTTCGTGACCGGGCGATCCGCCTGGGACAGCGTGGCGGCGAGTGGCGAGAAGGCAATTGCTGCCGCTCGCCAAGCGGCCCTAACGCCGTCCCAGCGCCGCGCAATCGACGCGCACGAGCGCGAGCTGAGAACATCGGTGGAACAGGCGCGGCGTTACAGCTACCTCGCCGCGCGCACGGTTCGCGTGATCGCGATAGCTGGCATTCTCGCTCTCCTCGTGCTCACCGGAGCAGCGTCGCGCGTGGCCGGGCATCTCAGCCGGCAATTGAGCCGGCCGCTCGACGAGCTGGTGCGATGGACTGAGATCATTGGGCACGGTGAGTCGCTTCCCCCTCCTCCCGAGCGCACGATCGTGTCCGGCGGCCGGAAGAACGGCGATGGCGGGTCTACCATTGAAGTCACGACAAGCAGGGTGCGCGGGGCGCCCGAGTTCGAGACGCTCCGACGCAGCATGCGTGAGATGGTGTCGGAGCTCGAGCACGGTCGCCGGCAGGCGGTCGAGGCGGAGCGGCTCCACGCATTCAGGGAGAGCGCGCGGCGAGTGGCGCACGAGATCAAGAATCCGCTCACGCCCATCCGGTTCGCGCTCGCTCGCCTGCGTGGCCAGGCTCCCGCGGCGTTACAGGAAGATGTCAATGTCATCGAGATGGAGTCGGCGCGTCTCGATCGCATGGCGAGGAGTTTCGCCGAGTTTGGGCGGCTGCCCGAGGGTCCACCCTCGGAAGTCGACATGGGAGAGCTCGTTCGTTACACTGCGCGCAGCAGCGTGCCGCCAGGCATTGCTCTAGATCTCCAGATAGACGAGAATCTTCCGCGGGTGTACGGTCACAACGGAGCGCTTGCCGGCGCGTTGAGCAATGTACTGCTGAATGCCGTCGATGCCTCCGCGCACGACGGCCGCATCACGGTGAAAGCCAGTGTCGCAAAGCTCGGTGGACGCGATGCCGTGCGTATCTCGGTGGCCGACGACGGCAAGGGAATCGCCGCGGAGAATCTCGAGACCATCTGGGAGCCGTACGTCACTAACAAGCCGGGCGGCACCGGACTCGGTCTGGCGATCGCGCGTCAGGCAGTATGGGCGCACGATGGAACCGTGAACGCCACGAGCACGTTGGGCAAGGGAACAGAGATACAATTCACGATACCCGCAAACGGCGCTGGCGCCGAGAGGATTGATTGAAATGGGACCAGAGATAGCCGTTCCGTTTGGAGCTTTCGCGACCGCTGTCGTTCTCGCCATCGGCGTTCCGCTGGCGCGCGCCTACTCGCGGAGGATGGACGGGGAATCCAAGAGCCCGCGTCTTCCGACCGAGATCACCCAGCGTCTCGAGCGCATGGAGCAGACGCTCGAGGCGGTTGCAATCGAAGTCGAGCGAATCACCGAGGGACAGCGCTTCACCACGAAGCTGCTGTCGGAAGGGAGAGGCGCCGGCGATGCGCGGCCGATCCCGTCGTCCGCGGCCTCGCCGCCGGATCGCGCGACGTAGGTGCCGATAGTCCTCATCGCCGACGATGAGCCGAACATTCGGCGCATGGTCGGCGCGCTGCTCTCGGGTGAAGGCTACGAAGTAGCGGAGACGCCGAACGGCGCTGAAGCTGTCGCACGGGTCAAGGAGGGAGAGCCGGACGTTGCGCTCGTCGATCTCATGATGCCGGGCGAGCTCGACGGAATGGCCACGCTCGGCCGCCTGCGGGATGTCGCGCCGGATCTTCCCGTCATCATGATGAGCGGGCGAGCCGGACTCGCCGACGCGGTGAAGGCGACCAAGCTGGGCGCCTTCAACTTTCTGGAAAAGCCGCTCACTCCGGAAGGAGTTCTGCTGGCGGTCTCATCCGCATTGGAGCTCCGACAGACGCGTCGCGTCGCCCGCGCTCTGCGCGCTGAATTGGGGTTCGGCGGGCAGATGGTCGGCAAGAGCGGCGCGATGGACACGGTGCGGCAGATGATCGCGCGCATCGCGCCTACGGACGCGCGCGTGCTCATCATGGGAGAATCGGGCACGGGGAAGGAGCTTGTTGCGAGCGCGATCCACGATGGGAGCGCGCGACGCGAAAAGCCTTTCGTGCGCGTGAACTGCGCGGCCATTCCGCGCGATCTCGTGGAGAGCGAGATGTTCGGCCACGAGCGGGGCGCGTTCACCGGTGCCACCCAGACCCGCATCGGCCGGTTCGAGCTGGCGCATCGCGGAACCCTGTTCCTCGATGAAGTGGGGGACCTCGGCCCCGACGCGCAGGCGAAGCTGCTGCGCGCGATCGAGGCGAAGGAAATCCAGCGCGTGGGCGGCAACAGAGTCATTCGCACCGATGTGCGCATCATTTCGGCGACGAACCACGATCTCCAGCGCGCGGTGCGCGCGGGAACCTTTCGCGAGGATCTCTACTTCAGGCTGCAGGTGATTCCGCTGGAGATACCTCCACTGCGGGAGCGCGGCGACGACATTTTCGAGCTGGTTGAGCATTTCTCCGAGCAGTTCCTGCAGCGGAGCGGCCAGGCGAAACCGCGCTGGAGGAGCGACGCGCTCCAGCTGCTTCGCGATTACCCGTGGCCCGGAAATGTTCGCGAGCTCGCGAACATCGTGGAACGGCTGGCGATTTTGCATCCCGGCGCGGAAATCACCGGCCAGCACGTGGAGGATGTTCTCATCGTCGACCGCGACGAAGCTGCGCCCGCAGCCACACCTACTCGCGCCCAGGCACGGGCGGGCGATGCGCGTGAATCAGCGGCGCGCGGGCCGAGCTCCCTGACCGACAAGCTGGACAGCTTCGAGCGAACGGTGATCGCGCGAGCGCTCGCGGAGGCAGGTGGAAACGTCGCCGATGCCGCGCGGAGACTGCAGACAGACAGGCCAAATCTTTACCGGCGCATGAAGCGACTCGGAATCAACGCGACGAGGGTATAACGCCGACATGACAAATACAGCCACGACGACGCGAGCGGTATGTGTGCTCCTCGCGTGCGCCGCACCCGTTCTCGCGCGCGCGCAGGGGGTCGACACAGTCCAGACCGATACGGCCGCCGAGCGACTCGGACTGTGGGCGAGGACCAGCCGCGCCAGCGGGCTCGTGCTCAGCTCCGGGAAAACGTACAACCGGGTCGAAGGACTGCCCGTCTACATCGGACCCGTTTTCCACGACAGCGCCGGCGCCGCCGACCTGAATGCGTCGGTGATGGGCATCATCCGGAGCGCGGACACCTTTCACTGGGATAGTCAGAATCTCGGCCATCGGATCGCCGCGGGTATGCGCGTCGGGCGCGGGCGGGGCTACGGATTCGGCGTCTCGTCGTACGACGTGATGACACCCGTGGAGACGTGGCAGCTTCCGGATCCGGACGCGGCGCTCGCAGCGTTCTTCGGGCATCGTGATTTCCGTGACCACTTCAATCGCCACGGCGCCAAGGCCACCGCGACGTTCAACATGAGCGCGCGCAGCAGCTTCTCGGCGGATTGGAGCGATGAGCGCTGGAGCTCCGCGCGCGCGCGAAGCGTGTTCTCGATTTTCGGAAATGGAAAAGCGTGGCGCGCGAATCCGCTGGTGGACGCAGGCCGATTCCACCTAGGCGTCCTGCGCGCCAACATCGACACCCGGAACGACGGGAACAATCCGTCGACCGGCTGGCTGATTCTCGCTGAATACGAGCGCGGAACAGGAAGACTGACAGATGTGGGGCCGACGTCTCCGCTCGCGCGCCCAACTGTTTCGCCGCAGGTGACGTACGGACGCGCGCTCGTCGATCTGCGCCGCTACAACCGCCTTTCGCCGACGACCTGGGTCAACGCGAGGCTTGTGCTCGGAGGCTGGCTGAATGGCGATGACCTTCCGCTCGAGCGGCGAATGTCGGTCGGCGGGATCGGAACCGTGCCGGGACTGGACTTCAGAAAGTACGAGCCGGGAACGGTCGACGTGTCGCAATGCAGCGACGGAGGTCAACCTCCGCCAGGCAATCCCGCACAGTGCGAACGTGTCGCGCTGGCGCAGCTTGAGTACCGGAACGAGCTGCACTCGTCGCTGTTCGATTTTCTGAACGCGAGGCCGATCCGGCTCCGCGGCGTCGGCTTTACCGTGCAGCCAACGGTTGTCGCGTTCGTCGATGCGGGGCGAGGCTGGCTGGTCGGCCAGCCGTCGGGAACGCTCGTGTATTCGAGCACCAGCTTTCCGCGGTTCGGGACGTTCAGGACCGACGTAGGACTCGGTCTGGATCTCGGCCTCATCGGCGTGTACGTCGCGAAGGCGGTGTCCAGCCCGGAGGAGCCGGCGAACGTGTTTCTGCGGGTGCACCGGCGTTTCTAGCGATGCCGACACCGGAGTTCCTGGCTGGTCGCGCGATGGGCCGTGGGCGATGCTGAAGCTCTCGCTCATCGCCGCCGGCGTTTTCGCTATCGCCGCGCCGCTGGGCGCGCAGAAAGTGCGTCTGGAGGTGGTGCTTCCTCAGCAGCCCGCCTGGGCAGACGAGCCGCCGGCGGTATTATCCGCGGGATTGCTATCGGACCCGTCGATGCGCGATCTGCTGGCGAACGGATTTCCCGCGCGCCTGCACTATCGCCTCGAGCGATGGGCATCGGGCCGCTGGTTCGACGATCTCAAGGCCGCGTTCGAGTGGGATGTCATTCTCAAGTACGACGTGCTCGGCAAGAAGTACCAGGTGGTGCGCGTGGTGAACAAGAAGGCCGAATCGCTCGGCGAGTACCCGGGCACGGCTGACGCGGAGAACGCGGTGGAATCTCCGTACAAGGTGGCCATCTCGCTGCCGAAGAAGGGGCAGCGTGGCTACTACAACTTGCTGCTGGACGTGGAGACTCTGTCGCTGAGCGATCTCGACGAGGTGCAGCGGTGGCTGAAGGGAGAGCTCAAGCCGGCTGTGAGGGGGAAAAAGAATCCGGGCACGGCGTTGGGACGCGGGGTGCGGACTCTGGTCGTGCGGCTACTCGGAGGGGAAAAGCGGCACTACGAAGCTAGAACTGGGACGTTCCGCCCCTGACAACTACAGACTGAACGCGATCCGAGATCTCAGAGGCATAGATCTCAGTCGGTAGTCACCGCGCTCTGACCGTATCCCGCGCGTATCCGAGCACAACCGACCCCCTGTTCCATAACGCCACGCAGATACGTCGCAGCGTAGTTACCAAAACCTGATATCTACGCTTCTGAGATCTCGGATCCCGTTCAGGTGTAGTTGTGAGACGGCATCCGTTTAGTTGTACTATCCGACCTTGTGCACCCCATGATTAGGGTGCCGGTTCTCGAGGTCTTCAAGGTGATGCAGAGTTTCCTCACCGTAGAAGATTCGGATGTACTTCGCCTGGGTCGGAGTCAGACGCCGGACGGCCCAGCTCAGATGCACGAAGTGCGGCTCGACCGGCGCGTGCATCGGATGCATCCCGATCTCGCTTGGCAGGCTGTTCGCTTTCCTCGTGTTGCAGGGGCTGCACGCGGTGACGACGTTGGTCCAGTCGTTCGCGCCTCCGCGAGAGAGCGGAATCAGATGGTCGCGCGTAAGTGACTCGCGCGGCTTGAGCTCGATCTGAAGGCGTCCGCAGTACTGACAGCGGTAGCGGTCGCGCGCGAACAGGAAGGTGTTCGTCACCTGACGGCGGAACCGGCGAGGCACGTGGATGAAGCGCATGAGCCGGATCACCGCCGGGCGAGGAAGCGTCAACCGCTCGGAGCGAACCACGCGATCAGAATCGGCCTCGACGATCTCCGCCTTTCCATCAATGACCAGCCGCAGCGCGCGGCGCAGCGGGACCATCGTCAACGGCTCAAACGAAGCATTCAGTGCCAGACAACCAACGATCAAGCACTCCTCCTGGGCGAACCCACCCACAATATACTGCTGGTACGGCGTTACCACCCGCCTGACACGCCTTTGCTGCAATTGCTCCGAGGGCAACGGCGGAGAAAAAACCCGTGTCTGGTGCACTCCTATTGCGACGATTAGCTCGTGTCGCCCGTTACCGTCTTGCCTTCTAAAACTTGCTTAGCGGCTCTCTCTGCGGCCTGCCGGCGGGTACCTAGATCGGCGAGGCCGACATGTCACCCACCGGCTCCCGGGCGACCTTCCCGCGCGCAGCGGTCGATGCAGCTTTGCGCGGAGGAACCGGCGTCAGCCAGCCATAGCGGTCTTCCAGAACTCCGGTGGCAATGCCCATGTACTCTTTCTGAATCCGGAGCGTGAGCACACCGGGCTTCCCTGCACCGACCTGAATGCGATCCACCGACCGGATCGGCGTTATTTCAGCCGCGGTTCCCGTGAAGAACAGCTCGTCGGCGATGTAAAGCATTTCGCGAGGAATCGACCCCTCGACGACTTCGACATCCATGTCGCGCGCGATCCGGATCACTGAGTCGCGGGTGATCCCGTTCAGAATTCCGGAGGCGATCGTCGAGGTGTACAGCTTGCCGTCGCGAACGAGGAAGAGATTCTCGCCGCTACCCTCCGACACCAGGCCGAAGGAATCGAGCATGATGCCTTCGACGTAGTTGTCGACGCGCGCCTGCATCTTGGACAGCTGGCCGTTCAGATAGTTCCCGCCCGCCTTCGCCAGCGACGGGAAGGTGTCGGGAGCGGGCCGTCGCCAGCTCGATACGCACACATCGGCGCCGTTCTTGAGCGCATCGGCGCCCAGGTATGTGCCCCAGGTCCACGGAATGATGAAGACTTCGAGCGGCGTATCGTGCGGAAGCACGCCCATCTGCTCGCCAGTCCTGATGGCAACGGGCCGCAGGTAACAGTGCGGCAATTCATTCTCGGCGACCGTCTCGACTGCGGCCCTCGACATTTCGTCGATCGAGTACGTGAGAGGCATGCGGTAAATCTTGCACGAATCCGCGAATCGCCTCATGTGGGCGCCGAGCCGGAAAACCGCTGGCCCATTGGGCGTCTCGTAGCAACGGATACCCTCGAACACACTCGAGCCGTAGTGAACGACGTGACTCATCACGTGAATCGTCGCGTCTTCCCAATCCACGAACTTTCCGTCGCGCCAGATACGGTGGTGGTTGTCTACTGCCGCCATTGAGTCAGGCTTCCTTCAGATAGGAGATTCAAGATACCGACCGGAGATAGTTCCGCGCTACGGGACGTGGTGTTGTCTGCTCGACGTGGAGGGGGCGGCGCTCAATGGCCACGCGATTACCAGAGCAGAGGGCTGTAGGCTAACTACGCTGTTTCGCCGGGAGCTTTCACACCGGCGTTCGGAGTCGCGCGAACTATCAACCTCATCCTCTCGCTGCCCACGCAGAGAGAGCATGCCCCGCCCTGCGGACGCGGTCAGCCAGCGAGTTGTCAGCTGCCAGAGCCCGTCCCCGATCCACGAGCGCACGTCCGCGCACAGTCACCAGCTCGGCCGAGCGGCCGGGCAGTGCGAAGATCGCAGCGGAGTACGGGTCCCCGATTGGGGTCGTACGAGGAATGTCGATTCGGAACGCGGCGAGATCGGCGTCCTTGCCAACTTCGAGGGATCCGACTCGCGAGTTGATTCCAAGCGCGCGGGCGCCGCCAATCGTTGCGAGCTCCAGCGCCTGGTGCGCACCGAAGGCGTCGTGCCTGCGGGTGGTGGCGCGATGAATCAGTACCGCGAGACGCGCTTCGTCGAGAATGTCCATTCGATTGTTGCTTGCCACCGAATCGGATCCCATGCCGACGCGAATTTCGGCGGCCATCAGCGGCAGCAGCGGCGCGATGCCGTGCCCGAACTTCGCGTTCGACGCCGGGCAGTGCGCCACCGCGCAGCGGTGACGCGCCATTATCTCGATGTCGGCGTCGTCAACCCGCACGCAATGAATGAGAAGCGGCCCCCGCTCCAGCGCGCCGTGCTGCTCGAGCAGCGCGATTGGCGAGCGCGCCCTCCGGCCGACGGCAATTCCGCGACGACGCCAGCGATCGGCAAAGTCGCCGCTTCCGCTGGCCACGATGTCATGCTCCGACTCACTCTCGGCGATGTGCATCGCGAGCGGAAGCTGGCGCGTGTTCGCAAACTTCGCCGCCGCCTTGTAGAGGGGGTCCGACACCGTGTATGGGGCGTGTGGCGAGATGCCGAGCGAAACCAGCTCAGTCTGCTCGAGCCGGAGTTTCTCGACGCGCTCCTCCAGCTCGCGCATCACGACGTCCGATTGCGAAGGGTCGGGGCCGAAGACTTCCTGGTACATGATCCCGCGGACACCGAGCTCGCGCATCGCCCGCATCACCACACCGCTGGAGCAGGTATCGGCGTAAGTCGTGATTCCGGCTTCGAGCCCTTCCACGATCCCGAATCGCGCGGAATCGAGCAGCATCTCGTCGTCTAGAACCTCATTCCGGCTCTGCCGAAGCTTGTCAATCCACTCTGTGAATCGACAATCCTCGAGGAATCCGCGCATCACCGTGAGCTCGAGGTGGGTGTGGGTGTTGACGAGGCCTGGAAGAAGAATCGCGTCCCCGAGATCGCGGTCGCTGCCCGACGGGGCATAAGCTCGTGGGCCGACATAGGTAATAACTCCGTCGCTCTCGACGACGGTTCCGTTTTCGATCGGCGGCTGAGTGATTGGCAGCACCCAGCGCGCGTGGTAGCGCATCAGCGCGGGATCGGGCCCGGCGGGCGATCCGGTGACGGAATCGTATCGGTTCGCGGGCGAGTGGTGTCACGTCGCGGTGCAGTCCGACGCGTCGTGTCGAACACCGTGGGCGCCTGCCGCTGTTGTCCGCGCACCGGCTCGTACCCGGGCTGGATCGGAGGCGGTGTCACGATGATCGGTGACCGCAGTCCACCCGAGGGGGATGGGGTCAGTCGGACGGGGCTCGTATCGATCGGAGTGAGGCCCGGATTCGCGTACGGTCCGTGCTTGTCGCAGTCGCGGGTTGGCTCGGTTCCCGAGATGTAGAACTCGCTGGTGACCAGATTCCGCGGGCAGTACGGGGTCTGCAGCAATCCGCTGCTGACGTCGACCTCACGCGTCACGATCGACAGCGGCTTCGGCCAATCCGGCGGCGCCGGCTTGCGGCGATAGACCTCGGTCATGAACGCAGCCCACGCCGGTGCCGCGAGAACGCCGCCCTGCGCGTTGTCCTTGATCTTCTGAGGACGGTCGAGTCCCATCCACACGCCGGCGACAAGGTCGGCGGTGTAGCCGACGAACCAGACGTTGGTGCCGTCGTTCGTCGTTCCCGTTTTTCCGCCGGCGGGAAGGTGAAAGCCCGATTCCCAGACGCCGGCCGCGCTTCCGCGACGAATCACGTCTTTCATCATGTCGACCATGATCCAGGCTTCCTCGGGCGACAGCACCTGCGTGCGCGTCGGCGTCGGCTGCCACAGAATCTCTCCCTTCTGATTCTCGACTCTCACTATCGCGTTCGGGGTCGCGCGGACGCCGAGATTGGCGAATACGCTGTAGGCGGAGATCAGCTCGATCGGATAGACGTCGGCGGCGCCGATGTGGATCGATGGATACGGAGGAACCGGAGTGGTGATGCCGAAATTCCTCGCCTCATTAACGACGGTTTGCTCGCCGAGCTCCATGCCAAGCCGGACGGTGGAGACGTTGCGGGAGAGGTAGAGGGACTGCCGGAGCGGAATCTGTCCCAGGAATTTCAGATCGTAGTTCTGGGGCGCCCATTCGGGTTGACCGGGCACCTGGAGCACGAGCGGACTGTCGTTGACGAGATATGACGGCGACCTGCCGTTCTGGATCGCTGCCGAATACACGATCGGCTTGAACGTCGAGCCCGGCTGGCGCAGCGCCTGAACCGAGCGATTGAACTTGGAGTCGTCGAAATCGCGGCCCCCGATCATGACGCGCACCGCGCCATTGCGCGGGTCGAGCGCGAGGAACGCGCTCTGGAGGTACGGTGACGTGCCGCTTCCCTCGTTGCCTTCGCGGTGAGCGACGTAATGCTCGTACGTCTCGTGACTGTACGGTCCGAAGCGTCCGGCTTCGATCGCGCGCGCCTGGTGCTCCAACGCCCGCTCGGCCGCGCCCTGCATGTCGAGGTCGAGCGTCGTGTAAACCTTGAGTCCCTGCTCGTACAGCTGCTTGCCGAACTGCGCGTCGAGCTGCTGGCGCACCCATTCGACGAAATAGGGTGCCGTCTCGCCGGAGATCGTTTTGTTGGCGAGCTGCAGTGGGTACGCTTTCGCCCTGCTCGCATCCGCGTCGCTGATGCGTCCATTCTGGCGCATCAGTTCGATGACGGTGTTGCGGCGCTGGATCGCGCGCTCGGGAAAGCGAACGGGGTTGTAGCGGGCGGGCGCCTTCGGAAGCGCCGCGAGAGTCGCGGCTTCAGCAAGGTTCAGATCGCGGACGGATTTCCCAAAGTATCGCTGCGATGCAGTCTCGACGCCGTACGCGCCGTGGCCGAGGTCGATCTGATTGAGGTAGAGCTCGAGAATTCTCTTCTTGTCGTACTTCGCCTCGATCTCGCGTGCGATTTTCGCTTCCTTGACCTTGCGGATGATGGTTTTCTCGCGCGAGATCTGCTCGGGGAAGACGTTGCGCGCGAGCTGCATCGTTATGGTGGAAAACCCTTGCGAGTATCCGTGGAGCGGAGAGCGCAGCACCACGCTGGCGGCGCGGTGCCAGTCGATACCGGCGTGCTGGTAGAACCGCTTGTCTTCGGTGCTGACGAACGCTTCCTGAACGATCTTCGGGATCTCGTCGATCTTCACCAGCGTGCGGCGCTCGAGACCAAGCTCGGCGATGAATCGCCCGTCAGCCGCGTAGAGCTTCGACGTCTGGTGCGGCGTGTACTCGGCCAGGCTCTCGATCGATGGGCACTGGTTTCCGCGACAGATGAGGGCCCACGTACTGTAGACCGCCCCCACGCCGAGCGCGCCGAGGAAAGTGAGAGAAAGCAGTACCACCCGGACGAGCGTCGGGTGCCGCTTGTGGAATCGGAGTTTGTTGTTGGTGTCGGCGGCCATGCGGAGTAAAGAAGATAACTGTGATACACCGAAGGTGACACCGTGGGCGGGCGTCCCTATCTTCCCCGCATGCATGCGAAGAATTCATTCCTGGACGAGCTGTCCTGGCGCGGTATGGTCTACCAACACACGGACGGTTTGGCCGACGCTCTCGCAACGGGTGAAGTGAGCGCATACGTGGGGTTCGACCCTACGGCTTCGAGCCTGCATCTGGGCCATCTCGTGCCGGTGATGGGACTTGCGCATCTCCAGCGCGCGGGGCACCGGCCCATCGCGCTGGTTGGGGGCGGGACAGGCATGATCGGGGACCCGAGCGGGAAAACGTCGGAACGGCCGCTCGCGTCGGTCGAGGAGATCGAAGCGAACTCGCGCGCGATCGAGAAGCAGCTCGAGCGCTTCCTCGACTTTACGGGCCCCAAAGCCGCGCGCATGCGCGACAACGCCGCATGGCTTCGTCCGCTCAAGGCAGTGGAGTTCATGCGCGATGTCGGCAAGCACTTCACCGTCAACTACATGCTGGCGAAGGATTCGGTGCAGTCCCGGATCGAAGGCGGAATCTCGTTCACCGAGTTCTCGTACATGCTGCTGCAGGCATACGATTTTCTGGAGCTCAACCGCCGCGAAGGAGTTACGCTCCAGATGGGCGGCAGCGATCAGTGGGGAAACATCACCGCTGGCCTGGAGCTGATTCGGCGCGTCGAGGGAAAGACCGCGCACGCGCTGACCATGCCGCTGGTTACGACCGCGAGCGGGTCGAAGTTCGGCAAGACCGAAGCGGGAGCGGTGTGGCTCGATCCCGCGCGCACGTCGCCGTACAAGTTCTATCAGTACTGGATCAACGTAGACGATCGCGATGCGGGGAAATACCTGAGACTGTTCACGCTCCTGTCCCGGCCGGAGATCGAGGCGCTCGACAAGCTGATGGAGACGGCTCCCGAGAAGCGCGAAGCACAGCAGGCTCTGGCGCGCGAGGTGACCGCGCGCGTCCACGGGGAGGAAGCCGCGCGAGTGGCCGAGGAAGTTTCGGGGGTGCTGTTCGGGAAAGCGGATCCCGCCACGCTATCGGAGCCCGTGTTGCGCGCGTTGAGCGAGGAAGTGCCGTTCGCGGAGTCACGCGAAGTGCCCGGGTTGCTGGACGTCCTGGTGACGTTGAAGCTTGCCGCGTCGAAAAGCGCAGCGAAGAGATTGGTGGAGCAAGGGGGCGTGTACTTGAACGGACAGCGGGTGACTCCGGAAACCGACCTCACCTCAGCCAAGCCCTTGGCCGGGGGATATCATCTGTTGCGAAAGGGTGCGCGGGAATACGGACTAGTCCGAGTGGACCGGAAATGATCAATGCGCGCACTTTCTTCGCGATGACAAGGATCCGGAAGCAACTCGCTCTCCCGAGCGGGGCGAGAGTCGGCTTATATCAGCCGAAGTATCCTACAGCAGTAGAGCTGCGTTAGCGCTGCTAAACTGCCCTTAACCGAGGCGCACATGCTCTTCATGGTGATCGAGACGTACCGCGATGGAGATCCAAAGCCGGTCTATCGCCGCTTCAAGGAAAAAGGTCGCATGGCTCCGCAGGGCGCGCGGTACCTCTCGAGCTGGGTGACGACTGACTTCGAGCGCTGCTTTCAGGTGATGGACTGCGACGACCGAATACACCTGGACGAGTGGATAACCAACTGGAGCGACATCGTCGAGTTCGAGGTCATTCCGATCATCACGTCGGAGAAGGCAAGCGCCGCGATCGCGCCGCACCTGTAGCAGCGATGACATCGCGCAAGAACAACGGCTCCCGGTATTTCGGGAGCCGTTTCATTTATTCGCGCCCGCGTAAAGCCTATTCTTCCGTGCGCGCCTTCCGCTTCGGCTTGGCCTCCTGCGCCTGGTCGTACCAGTTCTCCAGCGTGCGCGACGCGAGGTCGCGCCCGCCCAACCCGAACGCCAGACCGAGCGCAATCGCGAGTGCTCCAACAAAGCCGGTGAACAGGGTGTTGATCAGGTTTGTGGCGATTCCCAGCTGATTGATCGCCACGACGATCGCGAAGGCCCACACAGTCGTCCGCACGACGTTCGACAGCGTCTCGGGATTGGAGAACCCCCCCTCAGCTGTCGCCCCGCGCACAATGTTGCCGAGGGTGCGCGCCGCGATTCCACCGATGAAGAGAACGAAGATCGCGACCACGAGATTCGGAAGCCAGAGCAGCAGCTGCCGCATCACGTCCGAAACCGCGGGCAGACCGAGCACGTCGAACGCCACCAGCAGAACAACGATGCGAACGAGCCATTTCACCAGACCGGCGACGACTCCGGCGGAATCGGTGCCTGTGCCCATCTTGTTCATGAAGTCGGCGAGTCCCGATTTCTGCGCCAGCTCGTCGAAACGAATCGCCCGCAGCAGCCCCGTCACCGCTCGCGCCAGAATCGATGACACGACCCAGCCGATCGCGACGATGATGGCGAAGCCGAGAATCCGCGGAATCGCACTCAGGATCATCGAGAACGCATCGCGAAACGACGCCATCAATGTGTCGGTGAAGGAAGGTGCCACAACCGTCGTCTGAACCGGAGCAGCCTGAACAAGTGCTGAAGCAGCAGTCGTGAGCAGCATGGTCATCCTCGTGTTGAGGTGAGTGCCCGTACTCGACGAGGCCTAGGGGCGGGTCGGATTGCCCGCGCTCCTGACGATTCGGTAAACCCGTCCGTTCGAGCTGCAGATATATAACTCTCCCTGGGCGTCTTCACCAAAGGAAACAATGCTGCCGAGCCCGCCGTCGAGCCATTGGTGCCACGCCCTGTTCGTGCCGTCTGCGGTGTAGCTGTAGCTGCGCACCCAGCCGTTGCAGTAGTCCGAGTAGAAGTACTGGCCCTGAATTTCGGGAATCTTCCTGCCGCGATAGACGAAGCCGCCGATGATAGAGCATGCACCGCCGTCGTGCGAGTACGAAAACGCAGGCTTCTGAAGGCCGGTCGTCGTGCAGAGCGGGCGCTTGTAACACGATGTTGCTTCCATGGTGTTCCAGCCGTAGTTGACGCCCGCGGCCGACATCGGTGCGATGTCTATCTCCTCGTATTTGTCCTGTCCGACATCGGCAATATAGAGGAGACCGGACAC
>JAYWBE010000141.1:0-2054 GCA_043781715.1 Gemmatimonadaceae bacterium | reverse complement strand
CGCCTTCGCCAAACGATTCAGGAGATTTTAAATGAGCAACAAAAAGGGTTTTACACTTATAGAGCTTCTCATCGTCGTCGTGATCATCGGCATTCTTGCCGCGATCGCGATTCCGAAGTTCGCAAATACGAAGGACAAGGCTTATGTCGCACAGATGAAGTCCGACCTTCGCAACATGGCGACCTACGAAGAGCAGTACGCTGCCGACAACGGTGGCGCATATTTCGGAGGAACCGCGACGATGGCTGCGCCTCTCCAGGGGTTCACGCCGTCGCAAAACGTCACCGTCGTCATCGTGAACGTTGCCGGCCCGCCGCCTTCGTGGAGCGGCACTGCTACGCACTCGCAGTCTGCCAAGGTTTGCAGCATGACCAACGGTGTGATTACCTGCGTGTAATCAGCCCGATCGATAGCTACGAAAAAGGGAGCGTCGAAAGGCGCTCCTTTTTTTTGCCCGCCGCGCTCAATCATTGCTCACATGCCTCGACCGCGATGCGCTCGAGCCGGCCGTTTATTGCGCTAAGCTCGCGGGGCGGAACCGGCCGCGGCTCCAGCCACTTTGTGATCAGGCGAACAATGGGGAAACCCAGGATTGTGGTTATGAGTCCGGGCGCAACCCACGAGAACACTTCGTGAACTATGAGGTTTGGATCGGGTGGCATTTGAGTCCCTGATGGTGTACTGACCCTTTCCGCCGTACGGTAGCAGCACTCGAGGGTTTCGGTGCGCAGCACTGACGGCAAACGAATTGCACTTTTTCCGCCCAGAGCGCAATCTAGCAGCACACTTGGAGGCTTCACGTGCGACCGATCGCCCTTGCCCTGACTCTACTCGTCCTGACCGCCGCCTGCGAAACCAGCACCGATCCGCTCCTCTTCGGCATCGGAGGCACGGGTGGCGGCGCCATCACGCAGGCCCAGGCCACAGGTGACTGGTCGTTCACTGTGCGGAAGACGTCTACGCTTGCGTGTACTGGCGGATCGCTCGCGGATGGATCGCTTCTGACCGCGCATATCGACGTTCTGGCCGACGGGACAATCAATACTTCCACGAGCAGCTGGCAGAATCCCCCCACTGCCGTCGTGTTCCCCCTGAGCGGCGCCGTCGCGCTCAGCAATGGTTCCGCCGATCTCATCTTCAGTGCGGGGAGCGGCAGTGGATCCGGAATGGAGCTGCGCGGGACGATCGCCCCCACAGGAGCGTTTTCTGGAACTCTCACCGATCCCGCCGCTGGACTGTCGCCAATGTTCAGCGCCGGAGGGTGCGAGTACACCACATCAGGCACCAAGGCCTGATCGTCGAGCTGTGTCCCAGCGGCGCAGGCCGGTTCCGCGCATCTTTCTTGTAGACCGAATCCGCCCACAGGAAATGAAATCGAAAGACATCGTTTACGTGAACGGCAGCTTTGTGCCTCGCTCCGAAGCTCGCATCTCCATCGAAGACCGCGGTTTCGTCTTCGGGGACGGGGTCTATGAGGTTCTTCGCGCCATCAACGGGAGGCTGTTCGCTGCCAGGTTCCACAACGACCGCCTGAAGCGAAGCCTCGAGGGAGTCCGCATCTCGCTCACCGGAGATGATTCTCCCGAGAGCCTGACAGAAATCGGGAAGCAGCTTCTCCGGGAGAACGGCCTCCTCCAGGGCGAAGCAACGCTCTACATGCAGGTCACGCGCGGTGTCGCGACGCGCGCACACAATTTCCCACCTCCCGATGTTTCGCCGACGATCTACATCTCCGTCGCTCGCTTCACACCCTATTCCGAGCTGGCCCAGAACGGCGCACCCGTGATCTCGCATCCAGATTTGCGGTGGGGTCGCTGCGATCTCAAGACGTTGAATCTTCTTCCCAACGTGCTCGCGTCCCAGACCGCGAAGGAGCGGGGGGCGTTCGAGGCAATGCTGATTCGCGACGGCGTCGTAACGGAGGGAACGAAGACGAATTTCTTCGGCGTCGTCGACGGGTCGCTTCGCACCCATCCGTCCGACACCCACATCCTCCCCGGGATCACTCGGTCCGTGTTGCGTGATCTCGCGCGCGGGCTGAGCATCGACCTCGA
>JAYWBE010000140.1:0-2063 GCA_043781715.1 Gemmatimonadaceae bacterium | reverse complement strand
CGGTGAGCTCCTTGGCGGCCCAGCCTCCGGAAATTCCGGACCCAACGACGATCGCATCGTACTCAGGCTTCTGCATCAAATCCTCGCTGTCGATTGGTATGACGTCGAGCGCGGTTTCGTCTCAGCGGGTGCAGACGTCGACCGGTGCCGAGCGAATATGGTCGCTGGGGCACTAGTTCCTCAAGCACCAATCTGGAGATGGCGGGTGCCCGACAGTCCCGGTTTCGACCGGATTCGGCGGTAACAGCGGCTCCGGCGACATCCCGCGCAGCGCCGGCAGTGATTGAAGAAGCTGATCGCGACTCATCCCCAATAGCGCGTGCCGCTCAATGAGCGCGTCAAAGTCGACCGGATAGAGATTTCGCCGCGCCGGGTCCGCGAGTCCGGCGATGTTGCGCGGCGCGATCGCGTGGGTGACCCACTCCGCAAAGCCTCGGCGCTCGTCCGAGGTACCAACTCCGCCACGGCTTTGCACAATCCGTCTAAGCCGCCGCAGTGCCTCGTGCGGCAGCGGCCCCAACACGGCATCACCCACGCCGAGGAATCCCCTCCACGCAGCGGATTCCTTCGGTGCGAGTCGCTGACTGACCTCGGCGAACGAAACCGTGGCGAAATAGAGCATCGCGTGCGCGGCGAACAGATCGAAATGTGTCATTGCCTCGTACGCACCGGCGACGAGAAGATCGATCTGATCCGCTTCCGCTCCGAGCACCGCGTCGTACCGGGTGAGCACTTCCACGTCCGGCACGCGTCTACCGTTTGCAGCGGATTCGAAGGCGAGCGCCAGTCGCTCGATGGCGCGGAGACCCCAGGCGATCCCCGTCGAGAAAAGTGGATCGACGAACGCGTACGCGTGCGGCATCAGCGCCCACCGCTCCCCGGCGGCGCGTGTGAGACGATGCTGAATGACAGGCCGAAACGTGATCGGCATGAGCGGAGTTGCCTCGGCGAACGCACTAGCGAGTGTCGGATACCTCTGGAGCATTGCACGCCAGAGCAAGGCCGCATCGTTGGGGTCCGGTGAGTTCAGGGCCGCAGTGCCCCTTGGGGTGAGCAGAAACCCCGCGCTGGTCACACCATCGTCGAACCGTAGCGAGTACATCCAGCCTTCATCGATTAGATGGTGCACCGCGGCCCAATCGTCGGGGTAGGGACCTTTCGGCATCCCTGGTATGATGTCGCTCATCAGTCGGGCGCCATCAAAATGGCTGAATACGAGCGCGGAGCGGGTCTCAGTGTGCTCGAGACCCGAAGGAATTGCGAGCTGTCGTGCGAGAAATCCGTTAGGCCCGGACGCATCGATGAGGAAATTTGCACGCAGCTCGAACGCGGTGCCGTTGCGGCTGCCGGTGAGGCGCACACAATCCGATGTGACATCCGCGCTCGCTAGATCCACGCGATCGCGATAGTCCACGCCCGCGGCGATGGCCTGGCGCACGAAATGGTGATCCACGTCGGCGCGTAGCCAGTGCGTGTCTGCGAGCGAGTCATGCGGACTCGCCGCGACGAGGAGTCGCTCCGAGTCGAGGCCGCGATTGGCGAATGGCTGATCCGGATGATGCCGGTAGAAGGTGAAGCCCCGTTTCAGGCCGCGGCGAAGCTCCGGGAAATGCGCGAGCCAGCGGCCGTGCGTGGCCAGGTTATAGCAGTCCGCCAGCCCGTAGCGGATCCCAAGCCGCTCGAGCGAGAGGTTGGCGAGCGGGGTTGACGACTCACCGATCGCGAAGCGCGGATGCTTGCCCCGCTCGAGGAGCACGACATCGTAGCCGAGCACCGCGAGCACGCGGGCCAGGAGCGATCCGACGAACCCGCTGCCGACGATGGCGACCTCGCACGATTGCATCACGCCGCGCCACACATGCTACAATCGATCTGCGGTGCAGCGCGGCCGGCGATATTCAGGCGTCGCAGGCGCTCTATGCGCTCTGACCGGCAATGCTCACACGCGGGCAGCTGCTCCACGTCCCACAGGTCGGCGGTAACTACTGTGCCTGTGAACTGCAGGCAGCGGTCGAGCGCCGCCTCGAGCTGTGACAACGTGGGCGGCGCGAAGTGGCCCAGTG
>JAYWBE010000139.1:0-2067 GCA_043781715.1 Gemmatimonadaceae bacterium | reverse complement strand
TAGGAGCTGACTATCGTTATGTCAGAGGAATCGGCTGCCGCAATCAATCGCGGATAGTTGAGAGTAGCGTCCTCAGTCGCGACAAATTCAGTGCGCAGATTTGGCAGGCCTGTCCGTAGCTCCGCATTAAACGCGTTCCCAGCCGGAAGATCCGCTCGGCGCGCAACGGTGATGGAGAGCACTCGTGCGCTGAGCACGGTGAGAGGAACCTGCCTGAGCGAGTCTTTGACGAGCGTGATCGACTTCTCGGCAACCCGCCGCGCGATCTGAACGTTGGCGCTGTCCCCAACAAGAAACCGTAACGCGCTTAGGTCAACCAGCCGGATCTGCGCGAGACCCAGCTTGCGCTTTGTCTCGAGAACCCTGCGCACCGACGAATCGAGACGAGCCTCCGTGTACCGCCCTTCCGTTACACCCACGACGACTGCATCAATCGTTTGCGACAAATCGAGCGGCTGGATCAGAACGTCGATTCCCGCCGCGATTGCGCGTTTCACCGCCTCTGCCGCGCCGAACTGATCCAGAACCCCGCGCATGTCCATCGCGTCAGAGATGATGATCCCGCGGAACCCCATCTCGCCACGAAGGAGCCCGGTCAAAACCTTGGGCGAGAGTGTCCCAGGCACACCGGAGGAATCGAGCGCGGGCATCGATCCATGAAACGACATGATCGCGCCTACGCCACCATTGACCGCTGCCCGGAACGGCACGAGCTCCACCGTATCGAGCCGGCTTCTGCTCACAGTCACTACCGGAAGCGCCAGGTGTGAGTTGACACCGGTGTCGCCGTGACCTGGGAAATGCTTCCCTGTTGCGATCATGCCGTGATCCTGCAGGCCATGAATGAAAGCGACACCCATCCGCGCGACGAGTTGAGGATCCTCGCCATAGGAGCGCGTATTGATGACGGGATTGTCCGGATTGTTGTTGACGTCGAGCACCGGCGCGTACGCGATGTGGATTCCGAGCGCGCGCCCTTCGAGTGCGGTGAGACGTCCCTGCTCATAAGCGAGCGTGGTGTCTCGCGTTGCGCCAACCGCCATCTCCGGCGGGAACACGATCGCTCCTCCCAGATCGATGGCGTTGGGAACGAAGTACCCGCCACGTGCGCGGAATCCGGCACCAGCCTCGAGATCCGCCCCGAACAGGAGGGGAACCTTGCTCATCGACTGCAATGCGTTCAGCTTCGCGGCCACTTCGATGGGCGAACCCACCGAGATTGTGAAGCCTCCGACGTTTTCCTGCTGGATGTATTGTGTCAGTCGCCGCCACTGCGGCGAATCGCCGGACGCGTAATCGCCAAGCACGCTCGGCCATACGATTTGTGCGGCTTTCTCACGCAAGGTCATCGAGGCAAGAACCGAGTCAGTCCAGCGCGGTGAAGTCGCTCCGGTTTGCCCGGAACCGCGCGTGTTGGTGCCCATCGTCATACAGCTCGCTGCCAGGAGAACGAGCGCTAAGGCGTGAAATACCTTCGACTTCCGCTTCATCAGTGGCTTATCGTGCCTTTCTTGCTGGTATCGATGTCGGACGAGGAGCCGGTTTTGAAGAAGAACGCAGTCATGTTTTTGGTGAGGAAAGCACGTGCCTGTGGGTCCATGACGTTGAGCCCATAGTGATTGATCAGCATCGTCTGCTGCTTGAGCCAATCGGCCCAGCACTGCGTGCAGATTTCTTCGACGACACGGGCCCCGATGGGGCCGGGAAAGGGAGGCTTCACGAATCCCGCGCGCGCCTGTCCGCAACGCGCGCAGGTTACAGTCTCAGGCACGCGCGATTCTACTTGCGCGCGTAGGAGATTTCAGCCAGGCCAAAAATGGAGAGCAGCCGGAGATAGACCCATCCGATGTCGAGCTCATACCACCTCGCCTTGAACTTGGCCGAGTGCGGATCGGCGTGGTGGTTGTTGTGTAGCTCCTCCCCACCCAGCCAGATCGCAATGGGTGAGATGTTACGGCTCTCGTCCTTGACGTTGAAGTTCCGATAGCCGACTGCGTGGCCGACGCCGTTGAGGATTCCAGCGGCCCAGAACGGGATCCAGATCATCTGCACGCCCCAGACGAGCGG
>JAYWBE010000138.1:0-2071 GCA_043781715.1 Gemmatimonadaceae bacterium | reverse complement strand
TGCACGCGCTGGCCTGCATGAACTCCTCGAGCTCGAGTCGGACCGAATCCGATTCCGTCTCGTCATAGCGGCGCTGGATATTGGAGATGATCCCTTCCCAGTGCGTTCCGGAGGTGTCCCCCTTTCGTCCGCTTTTCCCCCCCGTGCCGTATAGGAGCTTCTCCCGCACATCGGGTGTGAGCTGGCCCCACGGTTTGTTGAGATCGAATCCGAACTGTTTGGCGAGGCCGGGAAGAATCACCTTCTTGAGGTATCCGTCTGGCTCGCCCCACGGGAGGATGACGCCCTCGAGGATGCTGATGCTCGGGTCACCGAGCATCAGCTGCTCGCTCACTTCGCGGCGGGAGCCGAGTCCGCCGCAGGCGGGACAGGCGCCAAACGGCGAGTTGAATGAGAAGTGTCGCGGCTCGAGCTCGGGGAGCGAGATGCCGCACTCCGGGCAGCCGTACTTCTCGGAGAAGAGGTGGGGGCTCTTTTCGTCCGCGCGCTGAACCTCGACGAGTCCTTCGGCGAGCTTGAGCGCGGTCTCGACGGAATCGTTGAGGCGGCCGCGGTCTTCCGCGCGCACCACGAGCCGGTCGACGACGACGGAGATGTTGTGATTCATCCGCCGATTCAGCTTAGGCGGATTCGCGACTTCAATCAGGTCACCATCGACGATCGCGCGCACGAATCCCTGCTTGCGCGCGGCGTCGAACAGCTCGCGGAATTCTCCTTTGCGGCCGCGCACGAGCGGCGCCAGCACCTCGATCTTGCTTCCTTCGGGCCAGGTGAGAATCGAGTCGGCGATCTGTCCGGCGCTTTGGCGCTCGACGGGGCGTCCACAGTTGGGGCAATGCGGAGTTCCGGCTCGCGCGTAGAGCAGTCGCAGATAATCGTAGATCTCGGTGACGGTGCCAACGGTCGATCGCGGATTGTGTCCGGCGGATTTCTGCTCGATGGAGATCGCGGGAGAGAGTCCCTCGATGGAGTCGACGTCGGGCTTTTCCATCAGGCCCAGGAACTGGCGCGCGTACGCGGACAGAGACTCGACGTAGCGGCGCTGTCCTTCGGCGTAGATGGTATCAAACGCGAGCGACGACTTCCCCGAACCCGACAGGCCGGTGATGACGGTCAGGCGGTCGCGCGGGATGGTGACGTCGATGTTGCGGAGGTTGTGCTCGCGGGCGCCGCGTACAATCAGTGATTCTTCCGGCATAGCCTTGTAAAGTCGCGGGTTGCGGCGCCAGACTCAAGCGGGGCCTATCGGACGCGTAAGGCTTCGGCGGGCGGCAAGGGTGACGGCTCAGGCGTCCATTTTGCACGGGAGGGGCGACATGCCTGTTATTAAGCAGCTCATCGACGTCGTAACCATGAAGTCGGACAAACCCATGCGGCGCCTGCTGGCGTATTATGGGATCCTGGCAGTGGTGGTTATCCTGCTGGCGTATTTGTTCCCCGGTGTTGTTCTGCGGATCGCGGCCAAGAGTCTGGACGGAGCGACCGAAGGTCCGACGGTTCTAACGGACGCGCTGAGCGGGACGTCTACCGGGCCGACGGGCTTCGGGCCCGGGTCCCTCGGCGACCTCGCGCTGACCACCGTGCTCATTCTTCTCGGGGCGCTCGCGCTGATGCTTCCGGTGACGTGGGTCTATATGTCCGCGCGGCGAATACCGGGACACAACCAGGCCATTGCGCAAACGCTCATCATCCTGCCGCTGGTAGTCGCGGGCATCGTCTTCATCATTCAGAACAGCCTCGCGCTGGCGTTCAGTCTTGCTGGAGTGATGGCCGCGGTACGATTCCGCACCACTCTTCGGGACACGCGAGACATCGTCTACATATTCCTGAGTATCGTCGTTGGCTTTTCCGCCGGAGTGCAGGCTCTCGCCGTGGGAGCATTCATTTCGATCGTTTTCAATATTGTTCTGCTCATCACCTGGCGATACGACTACGGGCGCAATGTTCTAACTCCGACGGCTTCTTCACAGTGGGCGGGACCGCTCCATAGCCTCGCCAGTCCGACCGGAATTCATGAGATCCCGGACCGAGACCTGATCCTCTCGCTCACTCCTGAGAAAGCCGGCGCGCT
>JAYWBE010000137.1:0-2075 GCA_043781715.1 Gemmatimonadaceae bacterium | reverse complement strand
CAATCGCCTGCCCGCTCGCCAGTCCTTTGCGGCTGTCGTCGGTGTTGCTCGTCAGAATCGTCGCCTTCTCGAGCGGCTTCTTGCGCTCTGCCTCCGGTAGCGCGGATTTCAGATCCGCGTATTCCCACGCGCCCGCGATGAGACCGACGGTGATCGACTCGGTTTCTTCGGGCGTGATCTGTCCGGAGTACCAGACCATCTCGCCGACGCCAAGCCGGTTCGCGTTGCGGGCGGCGAGGGTAGCGGCGCGTCTGAAAGCGGCTCGGCGATCGGCCACCACTCCCATGCCGATCAGGAGCAGGCGCCTCGGACCCTTCGCCACGCCGGTAAGATGAAACATCTCATCGCGCGATCCGCGGAAGTCCTTCATCTCGATGGAGCGCGTGAGCGCGCCCTGCGTGGCGGTGTCAAGTGCGGCGATCCCCGAAAGGCTCGGGTTTTCCGGGAGCGCGACGACCAGGAGGGCGGTTCCGACTTCGGCCGGATTCGCGGAGTTAATGCTGACGGCGAGCATCAGCTAGCTCTTCATTCCGGCGATCACCTGATCGCCGAAAGCGGAGGTCGAGATCTCGGTCGCGCCGGGCATCTGGCGCGCCAGGTCGTAGGTGACGCGCTTCGACTTGATCGCGTTCTCCACTCCCTTGATGATCAGAGCCGTCGCTTCGTTCCAGCCCATGTACTCGAACATCATAGCGCCGGACAGAATGACGCTACCCGGATTGATCTTGTCGAGATTCGCGTACTTGGGAGCGGTTCCGTGGGTCGCTTCGAAGATGGCCACGCCATCTCCGACGTTGCCACCCGGCGCGATGCCAAGGCCGCCAACCTGCGCCGCCGCGGCGTCAGAGAGATAGTCGCCGTTGAGATTTGGCGTCGCGATCACCGAGTACTCCGAGGGACGCAGCAGCATTTGCTGGAACATCGAGTCCGCAATGCGGTCGCGTATCACCACCGCGTCGGCTCGCGCGGTCGGTCCGCCCTTCGCCAGCTCCGCCTCAGTCGTCGTGTCGTCGGGAAATTTCTCGCGGGCGACTTCGTACCCCCAGTCCCGGAAGGCTCCCTCGGTGAACTTCATGATGTTGCCCTTGTGCACGAGCGTCACCGACTCTCTGCATTTGGCGATTGCGTACCGGATAGCCATCTCGACGAGCCGCTTCGATCCGAACTCGGACATTGGCTTGATGCCAAGCGCGGACTTCTCACGGATGTCGCTCTTGAACTCCTTGCGCAGGAACGCCGCTAGCTTTTCCGCTTCCGGAGAGCCCGCCTTCCACTCGATCCCCGCGTATACGTCTTCGGTGTTCTCGCGGAAGATCACGATATTCACCTTCTCGGGCTCCTTCACCGGAGCGCCGACTCCCTCGAAGTAGCGCACCGGGCGAATGCAGGCGTAGAGATCGAGCACCTGGCGCAGCGTCACGTTGAGTGAGCGGATTCCTCCCCCTACCGGAGTGGTGAGCGGACCCTTGATGGAGACTCTGTACTCCTTCATTGCATCGAGTGTCTCTTTGGGCAGCCAGTCCTGGAATTGCTTGAACGATTTCTCGCCCGCGAACACCTCCATCCAGGCGATCTTTCGCTTGCCCTGATATGCTCGCTCGACGGCCGCATCGAACACGCGAACGGACGCGCGCCAGATGTCGGGCCCGGTGCCGTCGCCTTCCACGAATGGAATGATCGGGTTGTCGGGCACGCCGAGCGTACCATTCTTGTAAACGATCCCTTCACCGCGCGGTGGAACTTTCGCGAACTTATACTTCGTCATTGGCTCCCGGAGTCGATGCGAACCGCCAAATGTAGTGCAACAAGGCGCCGCACAAAACCTACATTACTCATCAGCACAAAGAGTGTGGACAGCGTATTGGCAATAATGTCGCTAACAACCAGATTTCTCCAAGCGATTTCACTCGTCCTGGTGTCGGTCGTTGCCGGGTGTGGAAATCCGTCCCGAGTCAACGGCGCTGCTGGCGCTTCTCCCTCCCCGAACGTTCCATGGACGCCGCCGCCGGGCGCCGTAAAACAGGAATCGCTTGTGGTACCCGTCATCGCGATCGCGGTGCCACCCGATTTGCAAC
>JAYWBE010000136.1:0-2078 GCA_043781715.1 Gemmatimonadaceae bacterium | reverse complement strand
CGATCACGACGTCGCCCAAGTCCTCGCGCAGCGGGACAAGATCGTCGACCGTCGCGCATCGGGAGGTGAGCAGATCGCGCAGCTCAGCGGGACTGAGGCTGAACGGAACGAACGCGCGCAGCCACTCGTAAGAGGCGTTCATATCGTAAACACCGCGATCTGTCGAAGCTTCACCATGGTCCTTTAATCGGGTAGAAAGAGTCGTCGGCGAAGCTTCATCGCGAGATCTGGTACAGGAATCTTACGTCCGAATCGTAGAGAATCCGTATGTCAGGGATGTCGTAGCGGAGCATCGCGATGCGCGCCGGCCCCATGCCGAACGCCCAGCCGGTGTAGCGATCGGCGTCGAGTCCCGCGGCATTGATCACGGACGGATGCACCATCCCCGACCCGAGTATCTCCATCCAGCCGGTGCCCTTGCAGCTCGGGCACCCTGACCCGTGGCACAGCTGGCACTCCACGTCCATCTCGGCCGACGGCTCCGTGAACGGGAAGTAGCTCGGGCGGAAGCGCGTCTTCGTCTTGCCGAAGAATTTATTGGCGAAGTGGGTGAGGGTCGCCTTGAGATCGACGAAGCTGACTCCTTCATCGATTGCCAGGCCTTCGACCTGCGCGAACATCGGGGCATGCGACGCGTCGAAGAAATCGCGGCGGTAGGCGTTCCCCGGGCTCAGAATCCTGATTGGCGGCTTGAACTTCTGCATCGTGCGGATCTGCACGGGCGAGGTGTGCGTCCTCAGCATCACGTTCTCGCCGAGGTATAGCGTATCGTGCAGATCGAGCGCGGGGTGATCGGGCGGGAAGTTGAGCGCGGTGAAGTTGTACCACTCCGTTTCCGCCTCCGGCCCCAGCGCGATCGTGAAGCCGAGCCCGCGGAAGATCTCCTCGATCTCCTCGATGACGAGCGTGACGGGATGCTTCGATCCCTGCCACTGGCGCCGCGCGGGCATCGTGAGGTCGACGTTTCTCTTTGAGGAGCTGGCAGCATCGAGCTGGCGGCGCCGATCTTCGAGTCGCGTCTCGAGTTTCAATTTTACGGCATTGATCAGCGAGCCGCCCTCGCGCAGCTCTTCGGGCGCGAGCGACGGCAGCTGCTTGAAGAGCTCCGGAAGTCTCCCGGATTTTCTTCCCAGCAGCGACGTGCGTGCCTCCTCGAGCAACGAGGCCGTGCTCGCGGCATCGATGAGCTTCTCGCCTTCAGCGGCGAGCATTGTGACGAGCTGCTGGAATTCCGAAAGCGTCACGGTTCAGAGTTTGGGTGGGCAAACGCAAAAGGACTCGACCGCGCTGGTCTTACATTAGCGCCGGTAGAGTCCTTTCGAAATCCTTGGAAGGCGTTACGCGGCGTCTAGAGCGGACCTCGCCTTTTCGGCGAGAGCGGCAAACGCGGTGGAATCGTTGACAGCGATGTCGGACAGAACCTTCCTGTCGACTTCGATGCCCGCCTTTTTTAGGCCGTGCATGAACACCGAGTACGACATCCCGTGCTGGTGCGCGCCCGCGTTGATGCGGACGATCCACAGCTTTCGGAAATCACGTTTCTTGTTCTTGCGATCGCGGTACGCGTACTTCCAGCCGCGCTCGACGTTCTCCTTTGCGGCCTTCCACAGCTTGCTCCGGGCGCCGAAGGCACCGCGGGCTGCCTTCATTACCTGCTTCTTGCGCTTCAAGCGCGCGACATTCGATCTAACGCGTGGCATTGGTCTATTCCTCTACGCCTGAAGGAGGCGCTTGATGTTCTTCACTTCGCCCGGAGTCTGGATGATCGTGCCCTGGCGCAGGCGACGCTTTCTCTTCGACGACTTCTTGGTAAGGATGTGGCTCTTGAACGCTCGCATGCGCTTGACCTTTCCTGAGCCCGTGATCTTGAAGCGCTTTCTCGCGCCCTTGTGGGATTTCATCTTCGGCATTGCTGTTCCTTACGTATGTAGATCCCGACGTTGATCGCCGGGCTCGCTATGGACTTTCGCTAGACCCTGTCGCTCGCTATTTGGGCGCGAGGATCATGGTCATGAACTTTCCTTCGAACTTCGGATCGGTTTCGATCTTCGCCACATCGGCGAGCTCCTGCGCGACCC
>JAYWBE010000135.1:0-6569 GCA_043781715.1 Gemmatimonadaceae bacterium | reverse complement strand
TCGGATACATCCACCGAACCATCCCCACTCTTCGGCTCCCGCATGGCCGGCGCGTTGTGGCTGATCGTTATCCTTGCGAGCATCGTAATCGTCATCGGTGGGCCCTCCCTCGACATGCGCGGCGACCAGGGAACGTTGGCCGCGAATGTCCTCGCGTCCGCGTCAAAGATCCGTCTCGCTTTCGTCATGATTTTCTTCGGCAAGATCTGCTACCTGGGCGTCACAGTCCTCCTCTACGAGCTGCTCAAACCGGTCAACAAAAGCGTCGCCCTGTTCGGCGCGTTTTGCGGTCTTGCCGGCCTCCTGAGCGGGGGCGCCGGCCACATCAACCTGCTCACCGCCCTGTCGCTGCTCGAGGAGTCGCGACGCGCAACCGAGCCGGTCGCCAGCCAGCTGCAGGGCGCGGCGAAGATCTTCCTCGGTACCGTACCCGGATTCAGCGGGGAGGATGTCTATTTTGGATGTCAGATAGCATCCGTCGGCTATCTGATCGCCCGCTCGTATTTCGTCCCTCGGGCAATCGGAGTGCTGTTGGTGCTCGGGGGCTCGGGCTTCCTCATCACCTCGTTCACGAATTTCGTGTCGCCGGTGCTTGGCGCCCGGTTGGCACCGCTGCTCCTGCCGATTGCCGTGCTCGGAGAAGGCTCGCTGGCGCTGTGGCTGCTTTTGAGAGGCGTGAACGTCGAGGAGTGGCGATTGGCGAAAGCCCGCCCTTCCACGATCAATCCGGCGGCAGGATGACCGAGCCGGACGCGATTCAGCGCCGATGGGCTCGAGTAGTGGGGTTCAGCTACCTCTTCGCCCTCGTGCCGGCGATCTTCGCCGAGTTCTACGTGTCGGGCCGGCTGATCGTCTCCGACAACGCCATCGCGACGGCTCAGAATATCATTGCACACGAACGCCTATTTCGACTCGGCGTTGCCAGCAATCTGCTGGTTTTTGCGGCCGATGTGGTCCTGGTCACCGCACTCTATGTCGTCCTCGAGGGGGTGAATCGGCGACTCGCTCTGCTCGCGACGTTCTTCCGCCTCATCGAAACCACGATCCTCATCGTCGCCGTGCTCAATGATTTCTACGTGCTGCGTCTTCTCAGCGGGGTGAGCTATCTCACGAGCGTAAATCCCGATGTATTGGCGGCGCTGGCGCGCGTGAGCATCGGAGCGCACGGATCCGCGTATGGCGTCGCTTTGCTTCTCTTCGGCTTCGGTTCGCCGGTGTTCTGCTACCTGTGGCTCAAGTCGGGATACATCCCCAAACCACTGGCCGTGTGGGGACTGCTCGCCTCGGCCTGGATCGGCATTTGTTCTTTCGCCTTCGTCGTTTTTCCCGAGCTCGAGAAGGTGATCACCGTCCGGTATTACGGCGGTCCGATCTTCCTCTTCGAGCTCACCATTGGTTTGTGGCTGATCTTCAAGAGCATCCGGCAAGGCTCCCCGCAAATCATTTCCAGATCGACGCCTCTGCTGCGCTCCAGGGAAGAGCGAGCTTAACCCTTCCAATTCGGGCTTAAGGTCCCAATATTCCCCTTGCGCGGTATACCGTTATACGGTATAATACGCTAGCACGAACGACTGGGTGGATCCGAGGACAGGCAAGTGATTGTCAGCTTCAGAGACAAAGGTACGGAGGACGTGTACAACGGTGAAAACACGAAGGCTGCTCGTAGAACCTGTCCCAGCGCTATATGGGGCGTAACACGGCGTAAGTTCGACATGATCGATGCCGCGGCAAAGCTGGGTGATCTTCGAGTTCCGCCCAACAACAATCTGGAAAAGTTAAGCAAGGATAGAATTGGCCAGCACAGTATCCGAATCAATGATCAGTACCGAATCTGTCTCGTTTGGGCGGAGCAAGGTGCTGAGGATGTCGAGATAACTGACTACCACTAGCAGTTATTCGCAGCACCGAGCACACCGTAGTTCGTCGTTAGTTGTCATTCTTAGTCGAGGTTCATTATCATGCTCCGCATTCCGACCAACCGCGCCCCGGTTCACCCCGGAGAGGTCCTACGCGAGGAATTTCTTGAGCCGATGAAGATCAGTCAGGTCGAGCTCGCCAAACTTCTCGATATTCCCTTTCAGCGCGTCAACATGATCGTTAACGAGAAGCGCGCAGTAACACCTGATACGGCTCTCAGGCTGTCGCGATTATTTGATACGACTGTGGATTTCTGGATGAACCTCCAGGTAGCACGTGACGTCTATGAGGCTGCGAATGCACCCGAGGCGGCGCGTAGTATCCGGAAAATTGAGAAGTTCCAGCTAGCAGCTGGATGACTACAACGCCAGAAAGAAAGGAGGAGGCAATGACAGTATCGACGGAACGCGCGGTACTCGCCGGCGGATGCTTTTGGGGAATGCAGGATCTCATTCGCAAATACCCGGGCGTCATCTCGACGCGGGTCGGCTATACGGGGGGCGACGTTCCCAATGCGACATACCGCAAGCACGGGACGCACGCCGAAGCCATCGAGATCATCTTCGATCCGACCCGGATCAGCTATCGAAAGCTGCTCGAGTTTTTCTTCCAGATTCATGACCCGACTACCCGCAATCGTCAGGGCAACGACATGGGGATGAGCTACCGGTCGGCGATTTTCTACACGAGTGACGAGCAGAAGCGAGTTGCGGAAGACACGATTGCTGATGTCGAGGCCTCGGGACTTTGGCCGGGCAAGGTGGTGACCGAGGTGACACCTGCCGGTCCCTTCTGGGAAGCCGAACCGGAGCATCAGGATTACCTGGAGCGGATCCCGAATGGCTACACGTGCCACTTCGTGCGGCGAAACTGGGTGTTGCCGAAGCGCGGAGCGGCGGAGCGGCAGCCCTCACTCACGACTTAGGTCAAACAAGTCGGAAACGCGTACCTAACCGATGAGCACTGGGGAACCGCGATGGCAGACAGTCCTGGCTGGCGCGCGATGCATGTTTTTGATTTGAATTACAACTTCCTAGCGATTGCAGGCCGATGAGGCAGCTGTTTCTGGCTGCACTCGCGATCACTGCCTGGTCTTGCAAGTCAGTCAAGACCGAACCAAGCGTGCCCAGCCATTCGCACACTCTGCTTGCTCTAGTCGTGGATGAGAGCACGAGAATGCCGCTTGGAAGCACGCTTGCCTCAATACGGCCCGCTGCGGAGCCGTTCCGAAACGAGATGAATTTCTTTCCGACCGACACCGCAGGACTGCTTAGAGTTAGCGGGCTTGAGGAAGGACGGTACGGGGTCCATCTGAAGCGGATCGGATATTTTCAAAAGGATACAATACTCCTGGTACGGGTATCCGAAAGGCGAGCTGTGATACCAATGGTGAGGAATCCCGCAATTCTTCGATAAGAAGACCATCGGTCGTGGGTCCATCCGTGAGGTAAGATGGCCCGGCTCACACTATGGGTCGTCGGGCAGCTCCAGCGGAAGTCGTAGCTCCCTAGCTATTCTTTAGGCATGAATCCAGGCGCCCATGAAGGCGGACACACCGCTCGATTGCTGCTTTTCGTGATGCTGTTGAGTTGGTGCGGCGCCTTGCTCTTGTTCCGCTTCGTGCGATCGGGCTCGCTCGCTCTCGGGTTCCTGGCCTGGAATCTTTTTCTTGCTGCAGTTCCGGCAGTTGCAGCCTGGTTCTTCGCACGCGCAATGGGGAAGGGTTCCTCGACAATCGAGAAGGTTGGATGCTTCGTGGTATGGCTCGTTTTCCTTCCCAACGCTCCGTACATCATCACCGATTTCGTTCATCTGACGACGCGCCCGGGGATCCCTCTCTGGTACGACACCGCGCTCCTCATATCGTGCGCGGGGACAGGACTCCTGCTCGGCTACACATCCATTGCGGATGTACAGGCCGCGATCACGCGGAGGTTCTCCACGTTTGCGGGCTGGGCGCTCGTGATCGTCGCGGTTCTCTTGTCCGGGTTCGGTATCTACCTTGGGCGTTTTCTTCGCTGGAATAGTTGGGACACGCTAACCAGCCCTCGTCAACTATTCCTCGAGATCACGGACCGTCTGATCAACCCGTTGTCTCACCCGCAAACCGTCGGCGTCACGGCAGTCTACGGTGTGGGCCTCTTTTTGGGCTATGTAGCCCTTCGCTTCTGGCAGCCAGCTACCATCGACGGCAGCGAACGAACGGGGCCGCGACAATCCTGAATGCTATGATTGGCTGGGCGTGGCATCAGTCTCCAGAGCTTCGGCGAGCTGCTCGCGCGGTTGTTGTAGCGCGCTCCAGACTGCGACGATGATGCTCCCGACGCACACCAGCCACGCGATCGCGCGCATCCACCGGGCAATCGCCGTGTCGTGCTGGAGCAATCCCCAGCGGGTGAGCAGGTTGTTCCAGTCGTGCCCGTCGCTCTCTTGGCCGGTCGATCCGTCGAGGAGCATGAGCTGGCCGGCGCGGGAGTCGGCGCAGTACATCGCGACGCTCAGCAGGTTGATCCCGGACCACCAGAGGCACACCATGGCCGCGAACAGGTCGCGGCGCCGGCCGTCGTCCTGCTTCCGCATGAAGTATCCGAAGAACACGAGCGGAAAGGCCACCTGCGTGAGCGATCCGCCGAGGATCATCATCGTCGAGCCGAAGAACTGGATCCCGAAGGGCATGAACAGCATGTGCCCGAATTCGTGGATGGCGAGGTCGATGTCGCTCAGGAGCGGGACGTAGCCGAGCTCGTCGCGGAAGGCGATCCATGCGAGCCAGGCGAGGACCCCCGCGAGGGCCAGGCGTCCGTAGCTCTGCAAGGTGCGCGGTAAATCGCTGGAATGGACTGAGGACGACGTCGCGCCCGTCGGGTCAACCTCGTCGCTGTTGGGGGGGAACATCGAAATGAGGACGCCTGCGGCGGGGAAGCGAAACGCGCGAACCGATCACCTGTGACGTTCGAGTTTGGCGCTCACACGCTCCGAGCTAAGCCCAACTTCACGAGCGTCGGAATGGTCAGGCGAATAAACTCTTCGAATGGCCCGCTTCTCAGAACGAATAGGCAAAGTGTCGCCCCGGTCAGCAATCCAGATCGAGGGAATGGACGAAGCGCTTCGGAATGCCCTATGGAACGCAATAGATGTCATTTTGTTCAGAGGGCTTTCCGACCGGATACAGACTGAATGGCAATGGCCGCTCTGTCAGGCTATTTGGATTCATTTCTTTCGTCGGCCCGTCGATGAGATCGACCCCTATTGGCCTCGTCTAAAAGATAAGCTGCGTGCCTGGTTCTTTAGCGCTCCGTGGTACGAGATCTACGATTTTGTAGAATTTCTCCTTACGGTGCTGCGCGATCCGTGGGATGCACGGTTTATGGTCGCCACGACTGCGGCTCTTCAGCGCGAAATGTCTGGGTACCGCTTAGTCGCCGGCGAGCTTGCCCCAATCACCAGTGAGCAAGAGATCGTCGCGGTCGAACAAGCGCTCGCCGATACCTCTCAGCTTGGAGGTGTCCAAAGTCATCTTCAATCGGCTCTCACCATGCTATCCCAGCGAACGAGTCCTGATTACCGGAATTCGATCAAAGAATCGATCTCGGCCGTGGAAGCCCTCTGCCGTATCATAGCGGGGGATGATCGGGCTACGCTCGGCCAGGCTCTCAAGCAGCTTACCGACAAAGGCTTGAAATTTCATCCCGCTTTGGAAAAGGCTTGGGGTAGCTTGTACGGGTATACGAGCGACGAAGATGGAATCCGTCACGCAATGCTAGAGGAGTCAACATTAACTCTGGCTGACGCCAAGTACTTTCTGGTCTCGTGTGGCGCCTTCATCACTTGTTTGATACAACTCGCGCGGGATGCTGGTTTAGCGCTAAAGTGAATCGCCTAGTTGCGCCTGACGCTTGCTTGGTACCAAGACTTACTTCCCGCAACGCCGCAGCATTCCGGAACCAAGTCGCATCCGTTTTCTCGACTCAGTATGGACCACTATTTCCCCGAAGACGGCGAAACCGTGCGCGCGACTCTTATCCGCGCGCTTGAACTCAAACGCCTCGAAGCCGATGCCCGGCTTGTTCGTTTGGGCAGCTTGTCGATCGAGCAGACCGGATACGATAACTGGAATGGCGGAACCTACGCTTTCGCCATCCGCCTTCGATTGCCCTTGGAAGTATTTGTTCAGGTCGAGCCAGACCTCGAGACGATTGAACAGAGACTTCTAAAGATTTCTCAGAACCTTTGGCGGGAGCATGAGAATGATTCACTCGACATGTTCGCGCCCGGCGGCTTCGATCCGCGTCGAGACATCGCCGGGATCATTCTCAATCGCTGGGGCCACGCGTACGTGAATCCGCAGCCGGGATTCTTTTTCGGCGTCAACGGCAAGCCCGCGCCGCGCGACGTCCTGCGCAATCGTCCGCACGGGCGGATTGCTTTTGCGAATATCGATCTGGCCGGCGCATCGGACCATCGCAACTCCATCCGCGAAGCGGACCGCGCGGTGAAGCAGTTGCTCGGCGTTTAAGAGTCGGATTTTTTCGCGCGGCCGCGGGTGTTACATAGCCTTCTTCATCTTTCCCTTCGCCAGCGAGTAGTGACCGCTGACGTCAGCCCACGAGCTACCGTCGGCCGCGGCTTCGCCTTTGAACGTACCGCTGCCA
>JAYWBE010000134.1:0-2088 GCA_043781715.1 Gemmatimonadaceae bacterium | reverse complement strand
GGGAAGAAGAACGACCGATTGCTGCCGACGAGATCGACATCAACGTTTGGCGGCTCGTTGCCAGCCACTATCTGCACGTCCGCAGTGGAGTGCGCGCCCTGAGGATCGGTCACCGTGAGCGACGCCGTGTACGCACCCGGTCGAGTGAAAGTGAACGACGGGTTGGGTTCGGTCAGCTTCTGCAATACGCTACCGCCTCGTCGAGAGATGGTCCACTCGTATCGCAGCGAATCCTCGTCGAGGTCCGTCGTGCCCGCCGAGGAAAGCCTTATGCGCATTGGGAGCGCGCCGGCCGGCCGATCAACCGCGGCCGCTACGATCGGCTTTCGATTGCCTGCGTTGTACTCGATGCGGACGAGGCGAGCGTCGTCGTTGCCCTGGAACCAGGCGGTCCCATACTCGAGAACGTAGAGATCTCCGTTGGGCCCGAACTGCATGTCGATCGGGTTGCTGAACTTCTGGCTCGGCATGAAGCGCTCCATGGAGGCAAGGTCACCCTTCGCGTCCATGGTGACGGCGATGATCCATCCGCGCATCCATTCGTAGATGAAAAGCTTTCCGTCGTAGTACTGCGGAAACGGTCTGGCCGCGCCGCGGAATTCGTCACGGTGGAGAACAGGACCCGCCGCGGCGGCTCGTCCGCCGGTGCCGACGAGCGGGAACTCGGGAGACGGTGCGTACGGGTACCAGATGAATGCGCCCCGCGCGGGCGGGAGTTCACTCAGGCCGGTGTTGTTGGGTGAGCGGTTGATCGGATGCGCTGGATCGAACTGCGCTCCTGCCGTCACCGTCACTGAATCCAAGAACGTAGTTTTATAGTACGCCTGGTTGTTACCGACGAAGTACGGCCAGCCGAAGTTGCCTGCGCTGCGCGCCTGGTTGACCTCGTCGTAGCCCCGCGGCCCGCGTCCGACAGAGTCTACGTTCGCGTCTGGGCCGACGTCGCCCCAATAGACGAATCCCGTCCGCGAGTCTACCGCGATGCGGTACGGATTGCGGTGGCCCATCGTGTAGATCTCGGGCCGTGTCTTCGCCGTTCCCTTGGGGAAGAGGTTCCCCTCGGGGATGGTGTAGGTGCCGTGCGGCTCCGGGTGAATTCGGATGATCTTGCCGCGCAGGTCATTCGTGTTCGCGGACGATTTTTGCGCGTCCCATGGCGAACGCCCTGGCCGTTCGTCGATGGGGGCGTAGCCGGTGGCGAAGGGGTTCGAGTTGTCGCCGGTGGAGACATAGAGGTTGCCCTTGCCGTCGAAGGCGATGGAGCCTCCGGTGTGACAGCACTTCTGGCGCTGAGTTCCCACCTCGAGGAGAACTTTCCGCGAGCCGAGGTCGAGCGAGTCTCCCTTCATCTGGTAGCGAGCGAGCACGTTCTTCGGCTCGGGTCCGGCAGGGGAGTAGTACATATAGATCCAGCCGTTCGTCGCGAAGCCCGGGTCGGCGGCGAGCCCGAGAAGGCCGTCCTCCGCCTGACTGCTGTCCGCGTATTTCGTGCTGACCGGGATCGTCGCGATCCGTCTCACGCGATTGGTCGCTGGCGTGTAGAGGTTGACGAAACCGTGTCGCTCGATGAACAGCACGCGCTCGTCCGGCAGGACGGCAAGCTCAATCGGCTCGTCAAACTTCTGGGCGAGGACGACTTTGGTGAAGCGGTTCTCCTCTGGCCGTGCGCGGCTGAAGTCGATCGCCCCCGTCCCCATCGCGTATCGCAATCCTCCGAGGAGGTGCCGCAGGAAGAGCGGCTCGGAAAAGGTCGCCTCGGTGTGACCCATGTTCGTATAGAACGCCCGTCCGCCATCATACTCATGATACCAGCTCATGGGATGGTGGTCGCCGTTCGTCCCGCCCTCATAGCTCTTCTCGTCGATGTCGACGAGCACGTGGATTGTCGGATCGATCAACTTGAAGTTGTAGAACTCGTCCTCGCGATCCCAGCGGTCGGGCAGTCCCTCGGTGGAAGGGTGGCGCTTGTCGAGCACACGGAACGTGCCCTTGCGAACGTTGGGGTTGCCCGGATGGCCATTGAACCAGGCGCCGGCGAGCCGGCCGTACCACGGCCAGTCGTACTCCGTGTCCGTGGCGGAATGAATT
>JAYWBE010000133.1:0-6591 GCA_043781715.1 Gemmatimonadaceae bacterium | reverse complement strand
AGCAGGCGTTCTTCATGCAGGGCGCGATCGATGGAGTGGTCGAGGCCGCGCAGAAGCTTTCGAACTCGTAAGCGATGCTCAAGGTATCGGTAATTTCTCCGGAAGCCGTTTTGTTCGAGGGCGAGACAGATTCCGTGATCGCCCCCGCGTACGACGGAGAGGTCGGGATCCTTACCGGTCATGCTCCGCTCATGGCGTTGCTCGGTGAAGGCGAGCTGCGTCTGGGCAGCGGCACGGGACGCCGGTTCACCGTGGGCGGCGGATTCATGCAGGTGCTGAACAACGTGGTCCGGATCGTAACGGAAAAGGCGACCGCGGCCTAGGGCGAACGAAGCTAAAGAGTGAAAAAAAGGCGGAGCCAAGGCTCTGCCTTTTTCGTCACGGGAGGCCCCGTTGGGAACCCGGTGCCTCCGTACCGACTTATTGTTGCCCGCTCATCCGTACTCGAACGGTCCCGTCGGGAATACCCGTTCTCGTTTTTGTTGACATAGTTGTTGCCGATCACCTATTGTTAACAGAATATCAGGCATTTCCCGAGAATCCCCGGGCTGGGGGAATTGTCGGTATTTGTCTGTTGCATCAGCGGTGCGAGCACATTCTGGTCCGCGCACTCCGAACTGGTGCAGCCAACATGGTCGCTATCGGGAAACGGTCGAGACCTTTCTCCATGATATGCGACACGTCCCAGTTTCACTTTCTGCGAGGTGTTGTATGGGAATGACAGGTAAGATCTCTCGCTTCCTTGCGGTGGCTGGCTTCGTGCTCGGTTTTGCCCCGGCACTCGCTCACTCCCAGGGAACGACCATCAGTGGCCAGGTCACCGGCACCGGTGGAACACCGATCGTCGGCGCGAGCGTGAGTATTCCAGCGCTGCGCATTGGCGCATTCACGGACGACGCGGGCCGATACAGCTTCACGGCTCCGACGTCGGTGACAGGCACGACGGTCGCTGTGATGGCGCGCCGCCTCGGCTATTTGCCAAGCTCGGCACCGGTCACGCTAACGGGCGCACCGGTAACACAGAACTTCAGTCTTTCCCCATCAGCCACGGAGTTGACCGGGGTGGTGGTCACGGCCCTTGGGCTTACGAGAGAGAAGAGCCGGCTCGGAACCGCGCAGCAGCAGCTCACCAGCGCCGAGATCAATCAGACAAAAGCGCTGAACGTGGTGGAGCAGCTGGAGGGTAAGATATCGGGCGTCACCATCACCGGCGCGAGCGTGCAGGGCGGATCATCAAATATCATCATTCGCGGTGCGAACTCGATTACGGGCAACAATCAGCCTGTATTCATCGTGGACGGGGTTCCGATCTCCAACCAGGACCACGGTGGCGACTCAAATGCCGGCTACGATTTGGGAAGTGCAATCAGCGACATCAACCCCAGCGACATAGCCACTATGTCGGTACTCAAGGGTCCCAATGCTGCGGCTTTGTATGGGTCGCGGGCGGCGAACGGTGTCATTATCATCACGACGAAGAGGGGTAGCTCGACCGGCAACCACGCCAATACCGAGGTTAATACCTCTTATTCGTGGGACAGGCCTTCGATCCTGCCAAAGTTCCAGAATCTCTACGGGCAGGGTGCGGGCGGCCAATTCCAGTACGTTGACGGCCAGGGCGGCGGAAACAACGACTTCAACGACCAAAGCTATGGACCGCGGCTCGATGGCAGAACAATGGGCTGCACATTCATAGCGGGCACCACCACCTACAACCAGACTCAGCCCTGCACTCAATTCACCAGTCCGACGGTTGGTGCGCCCTGGATTGCTCATCCCGACAACGTTGAGAGTTTCTTCAATACCGGGCATACCAGGTCCACAACTGTCGCTTTCAGCGGCGGGACAGACCGCGCCAATGCGCGGCTATCGCTCGGGAGAGACAATGTCACGGGATTTATCCCGAACAATCAGTTCTCTAAGACGTCAGGATTGCTCAACGGATCGTTGAGGGTTACCGACCGGTTGGTTACCGATGCGAGCGTGCAGTACATCCACAACGCGGCAATGAATCGTCCGGGTGTCGGATACGCAAACAGCATCATGGAAGGATTGTTCGTTTGGTTTGGACGTCAGGTCGACATGAATGCGCTCAGGAATTACCAGCAAGGAGCGACTGTCAACAACGGTCCGGCCAACCGTGAGTTCAACTGGAACTACAACTTCCACAACAATCCGATCTGGATGCAGTACCAGAATCCCCTTCAGGACGTACGCGATCGTGTGATCGGGAGTGTCGGAGCGACGTACAAGCTCACTGACTGGCTCAACGCGGTTGCCCGAACCGGCACCGACGTCTATCGGTTCAACGTCGATCATCGGTTCGCACAAGGAAATATCGAAGGGAACGGGGTCGATCCGGCCTACTTCGGGGCATTCAGTCTGTTCAACGAATACAGCAATCAGAATAACTCCAGCCTTTTATTGAACGCCGACAGAGCAGTAGGCAGTCATTTCCAGTTCACTGGAACCTTTGGCGGTAACAACCGCAAAGAGGTGTACAACAACACGAACACCTCCACGAGCGGCATATCGGTGCCCGGGATCTACAACGTCTCGAACGCAGCGGTGACGCCACAGCTTGCGCAGTTCGCTTCCCGAAGAGAGGTCAATAGTGTCTTCGGCTCCGCGGCTGTCACCTTGAACAACTGGTGGACGGTCGAGGGAACGGCGCGAAACGACTGGTCGTCGACTCTTCCGGTGGGGAGCAACTCCTACTTTTATCCTTCGCTCAACACGTCGGTAGTCGTCACGGACGCGTTTCCTGCCCTCAAGAACAACATTATTTCGTACCTGAAGCTGCGCGCATCCACCGCCAAGGTCGGGAACGACGCCGATCCGTACAAGCTGCGCACGACCTATACTGGTCTCTCTACAAAGTTCGGGTCGCTTCCGCAGTTCACACTCCAGGACGCTCTGGCCAACGCGGAACTGAAGCCCGAGAACACGAGCGCCGGTGAGTTTGGACTGGAGCTGAGTCTGTTCGACGGCCGAGCGACGTTCGACGGAAGCTTGTACAACAAGGCCACGAGGAATCAGATCTTCACGATTCCTGTTTCACCCGCGTCGGGATTTTCCACCAAGTCGGTTAACGCTGGTGAAATCACGAACAAGGGCGGCGAGTTCCTGCTCGGTGTCACTCCGATCCAGAGCGCGAGCGGATTCTCCTGGACGTCGACGTTCAACTACTCGCGCAACAAGAGCATGGTGACGTCTCTCGCTCCGGGCATCCAGACTTACATCATCGGAAGCACCTGGTACACTAACATCGAAGCGCGCGCCGGTCAGCCTTATGGTTCAATTTTCGCCTACTCCTTTCTACGCGACAGCGCAACCGGTGAGCTGCTCCTTCACAACGGTATTACGCAGGTCGGGCCGCGCAAGGTTGTTGGCAACATTCAGGCGAAGTGGACCGGTGGCTGGAACAACCAGTTCAACTACAAGAGCCTGAGCCTGAACGCGCTGTTCGATATCAAGCGCGGCGGAGACATCGTCAGCATCACCAACTTCTTTGGCGACTACACCGGAGTGCTCGCTCAGACTCTAAAGGGTCGCGAGGTCGATTGGAACAACCCTGGTGTTGTGGTCAAGGGCATCGATGACGTGACGGGCAAGCCGAACACAACCAACGTCACGACCGAGCAGTATCTGCAGAACATCTTTCCCGTCACGCAGCCGTACGTCTATGACGCCAGCTACGTGAAGCTTCGCGAGGTCCGCTTCGGATTCGATCTTCCTCAGCGTTGGGCGAGCATGGTCAACGCGCACGTGGTCAACGTCGCTCTTTCGGGACGGAACCTGCACACGTGGACGAAGGTTCCGAACATTGACCCCGAGTTCGCATTTCAGAGTGGAAACTTTCAGGGAATCGAGTTCGCAGCACTTCCCACGGCGCGGTCGATTGGTATTAACCTCCGCATAACGCCATAGCTCATAACCGAGATACAGCCAAAATGATGAATAGAAACCTTTTAGCCGTCAGCTCGGGTCTCGCGCTCGCCATTGGTGTCGTCGCGTGCAACTCCGACAAGCTCACAGCGCTAAACAAGAATCCGAACAGCCCGGAAGACGTGCCTGCTGCCACGCTGTTCACTCACGGGGCAGTTAACTCCGTGGACCGCTGGCTCGGTGGGGGGTACGATCTCCGCGGAACCGAGTTCGTGGTGCAGCATCTGGCTGAAGTGCAATATCCAGATGAGGATCGTTACGCCCGGCTGACGGGTGGGTCGACAGCGGGTTATTTCGATGCTCCATACGTGTCCGAGCTCGAGGATTTGCAGAAAGTCATCTCAAAGGGGGTGGCGGCGAAGCAAGCGGGGGTCTACGGGCCCGCGCTCGCGCTGCGCACCTGGGGATTCGGATACCTGACGGATTCGTGGGGCGACGTCCCTTACTTCGAAGCACTGAAGGGTGACACCATCGGTGGCTCGCTCGCTCCCAAGTACGACCAGCAGAAGCTCATTTACGCCGACTTCTTCAAGGTCCTCGACCAGGCCAGCAAGGACATGGCGTCGTCATCCGTCACCGGGAGTCTCGGGTCGGGAGATCCGATCTACAACGGTGATTTGGGAAAGTGGCAGAAGTTCTCGAATTCTCTTCGGGCGCGTTACGCATTGCGCCTCATCAACGTAGATCCTGCGACCGCGGACGCTCAGTTGAGGGCTGCGCTCACTGCGCCAGGCGGACTTATCACCTCCAACAGCGACAATGCGCAATTGGCGTGGCCTGGCGACGGCATATACAACAATCCGTGGGCCGACAACTTCAAGACGCGCGACGACCATCGAATGTCGATTGTGCTCATGAATCTAATGAAGGCGAACAACGATCCGCGGATTCCGATTTACGCGCAGCCGAATCAGTCTGACGGCACATACACGGGTGCGCCGAACGCCCTTCTCGCCTCCGACATCACCGCGTACCTGAAGGGAGCTTCCCGTCCGGGCTTAATCGTCTACCCGGGCGCAACGGCCTACGGTACCTACGGCTGTTGCGGCGCGAGCTTCCCATCGTTCATTCTGACGGCTGCGGAAGTCAACTTCATTCTGGCCGAGGCCGCGGAGCGGGGTATAGGCGGTCTCACACCCGCGCAAGCCCCTGCATACTACACCGCAGGGATCACGGCGTCGATGCAGATGTGGGGCATGACAGACCAAGCCGCGCTTGCCTCGTATCTGGCACAGGCAGGGGTTGCATACGCGGGTGGAACTCCAGGCCTCATTCAAATCGCTCGGCAGAAATACATCACGCTATTCTCCGATGGCGGTCAGGCGTGGGCGGAATGGCGACGCACGTGCCAGCCGGCGACAATCCAGCCGGGCCCCGCAGCCATTCGCAGCAACGTGCCGCGGCGGTTCATGTACTCGATCACCGAGGTCTCGGTGAACGGTGCAAATGTTGAGGCGGCAATCGCCGACCAGGGGGCGGATACTTTTGAGACCCGGATGTACTGGGATTCGAAACCGCAGAGCTCACCGACATGGTTTGCTGCATGTGGCATCCGTGGGCAGGCTCCAGCGCCGTGACCGTTGCTCCGTGACCCACAAAAAAGCCCCTCGATTCGAGGGGCTTTTTTACATCATTGCATGGAAGGACTATCGACTCTTTGTCCAGACCACGATGGCGCCGCATCCGGCTGCATCGCGGTCCATGTATTCGCCGGGGAGAGCCGACCACGACGTGTAGATCTCGATGCCACCAATATCCATCGGGTTAGTAATGTCGTCCAACTCCGCATTCGGGACGCGTATACCATCAAGCCAGATCATCGGTTGGCATCCGCGAAGTCTGACCACGTTGCCCGCGCGGCCTGAAGCTTTGACGCTGGCTCCTGGAATTGTGCGAAAGAGGTCGCTGAGATAAACCGGTCCCCTACGCTCGATCTCGGCCTGTTCGATAAATCGGCCAAAACTGCTTTGCCGTTTGTGGGCATGGAAGACATCGAGGCGGTTGTCGGTGCCCTCCACGAGTACAGGAGAGACATCGCCGGCAACGGTTTGCAAAACGAACGCGAGTGGAGTGGCGGCAACTGCCGCGTTTATTTCCAGCTTAAGCGTTCGAGCACGGTAGCCAAGCCTGCGCGCTGTCAGAGAAACCGCCCCTCCCGATACGCCGTCGAATGAGAACCGTCCATCGTTTCCGGTCCGAAGGAGGCGATTGCTTTCACCCTTCCGGGCAAGCATCAACTCCGCACTTGCGATCGGAGCGTTGCCATCATCCGTGACAATCCCACTAAGGGTTACGCGAGCAGCAGATCCCGCAGACAGAAGCTGCGCCAAGGTGCTGTGGGTCGCCAGGCAGCTCAATAGCGAGATTGATAACACGCTAATTTTTACGGACATATGGACTCGCGGACGCAGACCCATTCACTCTGACAGAAGGCGCGGATATTGTCAAGCGCCACACCCGCTTCTCCTTGACATCGTAAGCCATTCCACTTTTCAGATAAGAGAGTGGCTTGCGAATTGCCCCGCTAATAGTCATAACATCATTTCAGACAATCGCTTATGGCTGACACTTCTCATCTGCCGATCCTCGTGGTCGACGACAATCCGGACAACGCCCACATCATTCGGGACTACCTCGGGGCGC
>JAYWBE010000132.1:0-6603 GCA_043781715.1 Gemmatimonadaceae bacterium | reverse complement strand
TTCAGGAACTGGTGCCAGACCGCGCAGCCTATCTGATCGACGTTAATGCGAGAACCCTGATAGCGCTTCCTCCGGTCCAGGATGACCCGGCTCGGCCGCACCCGCCGCGCCTCACCTGCCCCTAGGCATCGTGATAGTCGAGCTCATTCTCATCAACGGGCTCTTTTGGATCCAGGGGATGAGGTCCTTCATGAAGCTGATGGTCGACTAGCTCCATAGGCGGTCGGTCGGCTGGGTCCATACGGGGTGCGCGTGGCAGCGAGAGCGTAAACGTCGAGCCTTCGCCGAGCACGCTCTCAACAGTGACCTTTCCATCCATCCCGTGAGCGAGATCCTGGCTGATCGCCAATCCAAGTCCCACTCCCTGAACCGGCTGATTGAGGCGACGTTCGGCCTGAACGAACGGGTCGAAGATCGTCTCGAGTTTTTCGGGTGAAATGCCGGGTCCCGTATCCGCGACTCGAATTTCGATGCAGTTGCCGCGCGGCTCGCTCGAGAGTGTGATGGTGCCACCGGGCTCGGTGAACTTCACGGCGTTACCCAGCAGGTTGAGCACGATCTGCTGCAGCTTTTCCGGATCGGCCAGGACCGAGGCCGACTTGTCGCCGCCCTTGTACGAATAGTGGAGACCCTTCGCCAGAATCTGCGGAGCAATCATCGATTCCGTGTCACGCAGCGTTTCGTCGACCGGGACGGCGGTCATGCGGTATTCTGCCTGACCCGCATCGACCTTGGCGAAGTTCAGGACATCGTTGATCAGCGCGAGGAGATGCTGCTGACTGCGTCTGATGCGCGCGATATCCTGAGCCTGTTCGGCGTTGAGAGGGCCGCGGATACCCATCGCGAGCAGCTCGGCGTATCCTCCGATCGCGTTGAGCGGTGTCCGGAGCTCGTGGCTCATGCTGGCGAGAAACTCCGATTTCGCCTGGCTCGCGGCCCAGGCGTCCTGCTCTGCCTTCTTCCGTTCTTCAATGTCGACTGCGATGCCCAGCCAGGCGTCGACCATTCCCGACTCGTCGCGGCCGGTCCGGCCCCTCGCCAGAAACCAGCAGTAGCTTTCGTCCTTTCCACGCAACCGGAACTCGACCTCGGAGTCCTTCCCCTCTTCCGCAGCCGCTCGCAAGCTGCCGACGACGCTGTCGCGGTCTTCGGGATGAATCGCGGCGGTCCATCCGTAGCCGAGTGTCTCTCTCTCGGAGAGGCCAGTGTACTCGTACCAGTACGGATTGCAGTAGGTGATGTGTCCGTCCGGCTGGCCGAACCACACAACCTGTGGAGCGAGATCGAGCAGATTCTCGAACCTGCTACTGGTCGTGATGGTCCAACGTGCGAACCGGGTAGCCACGAGGCCGATCGCGAGGAGAGCAACGCTCGAGATGGCGACTAATAGTCCAAGCTGGTACGTCCCGAGAACGAGGTAGCCAGTCGGTCTCCAGCCCTCAGGCCCGCCAGTGAACTGGGCAGCGGCCATGCCCGTGTAGTGCATCCCCGTGACCGCGAGGCCCATGAGCAGCGCCGCTCCCGTTTTCTTGAGCGGCGCTCCTGGTTCCGAGCCAGGGTTGAGCAAATTCCGAGTCAGAGCGAGGGCCGCGAAAGAGAATGCGATCGCGACGCCGATGGAGGCCGCGACGATGAGCGGATCGTAGATGACGTGGCCGCTCATTCGCATTCCCGCCATGCCTGTATAGTGCATGCCGGCGATCGCGGCACCCATGAAGAAACTGGCGAAAGCCAGAAGCCACCAGCTGACCGTGGCGCGATTGAAGATGATGAAAGCGATCGCGCACCCGATCACTGCCGCGACGGCGGAGGCGAACGTGAGAAGGGCATCGTACCAGACGAGGACGGGGAGTTGGAGAGCGAGCATCCCGACGAAGTGCATGCTCCAGATGCCCAGTGCCATTGCCAGGGCTCCGCCGCAAGTCCAGAGAATGCGGCGCCGGCGTTCAGCGGTGCGGACGCGTTGCGCGATCTCGACCGCGACGTAGGCGCCGATCGTGGCGACTACGACTGAGAGAATGACGAGACCCAAGCTGTACGACTTTTCGATCATGCCCGATCCGATCGCCGGAAGAAAGCGCTTGCCATTACATAACCGAGCTGATCGTCGGAAGTGGGCGCGCTGTACCCACTGCGAGAGGGGCAAGATGCAAGCCCGGCAGTTCGGCGTTTCCGGACGAATGTAAGTGATTGGATTCGTTGCGTTTAAGACGGTATTTTTACGCTATCCTGGCCTCTTCTTGACTGGTCTGGTCGCTGTGGGGATCGGAATCTTGATCAGGCTGGCGTAAGGACCCAAAGGGTTGGCAATCCGCGAGGACTTGCGCCGATATATCGCCAGATATAGCTTTGGCTCCCAAAGATATATCGCCAGTACGATCACAGGCGCTTAGTGGCGCCTGACTGGCCCGATAAGTCCAATTTTGGTGGGGGTATCTCAATGGGCGAGGGAAATTGCGGGCCGAGGTTCGCGTGGGCGTTCGGCATGCGGCCGGAGAACTTTGGATTTGACGCTGGGACTTTTTGGGGGGGCCGCGGCAAATCGCGCGGCGGTCCGTTCGGTGGCGGCAGAATGTTCGACCAGGGGCACCTCAAGTTCGTGATTCTTCGCCTGCTCGACGAGAAGCCGCGGCACGGCTACGAGATCATCAAGGAGATCGAAGAGCGTTTCGGCGGCATGTATTCACCGAGCCCGGGAACGGTCTATCCAACACTGACGATGCTCGAGGACCTGGGCTACGCACGAGCGAGACCGGAGGAGAGCGGCAAGAAGATTTACGAAATCACTAACGAAGGGCGTGCGCATCTCGCTGAAAACCAGCCGCTGATCGATGACATCTTCTCCCGCATTGCGGATTTCGCCCAAAGCATCTTCGGAGAGCCGATGATGGAAGTGCACCGGGGATTCAAGAACATCGGCCGCGCGATCTATGCATCGAAGAGTGCTTCTAGGTCACCGGAGCAGATCAGGAAAATCAAGGAGATCCTCGACCGAGCCGCGAGCGAAATCGAAGCCGTGTAAGGGTTCGTGGATTTTGCTGTGCCGAGACGCGCGCATGAGTAGCAGCGCCTGAATTCTCACGGACGCGGTCGAAGAGTTCATTTGCGGCGGGTCAGAACGGGTCGATTCGAGGGCGGCGACTGCGTTCAGCCATTCGTCGGCGGGCAGATCGGAATGCGATAGCGACTCCAGCTCGAGCTCGATTGCGGCGCATTGTTGCGTGGTCGCGACGCGGCGGGCGCGAGCTGCGACGATCGAGCGGGACGATCGCAGGTGCGGTGGCGCGCTTTGAATCCCTTGATCAATGCGACTGGTGATATTCTTCCGTCGCACCGCGCTCGATGCTCCGACACCTGCCGCTGCGGATGCTCTCTCGCGCGTGCACCAGCTCTCTATGGCACGGACGGCGCGCTCGGAATCAGCGGAATCTGCTGGGATGTCGTCCGTGGTGGCGCCCAGGCACGCTTCGATTTGCGCGTCAATGTCAGTCGACATCCGGTTTGCGATACCAACCAGGAGCTGCGGTCTTCCGAATGAGGATGTGGACCCGCGCTCGCCGTCGTCCACGGAAATCGCGGCAACGAGGCCCGAATGCGGCGCACTGATCGTAGCGACGATGGTGTCATCGCTATCGCCGTCGTCACGGGTTGCCCAGCTCTGAAGAATCGAACGGAGGCGCTCGGTCTTCGCAGGCATGCTCTCGGCCAGCAAATCGGTGGTGGATGCACCATTCTCGACACGAGTAGGCTCCGACAAGGGATCTGGTTGGCTCGTTCCGACCGAGCTTCTGGAGATGGTCCATTTGCGCCGCACGATCATCTCAGTGTCGAGTACCGCTGAAGCACTTCGGGGCGGACGGACGACATGTACATCGACTCGTGCGTGCCGCGACCCCATTCGCGCGACGCGCCCGACTCGCTGCTCCATTCGCGCGAGTGTCCAGGGGATATCCAGATGAACGACTGAGTGCGCGTCCTGCAGATTCACTCCCTCGCTCAGCAGGTCTGTCGTAAGGAGCAGATCGATCGTCTCGGCTGGCCCCGGCGGCGGGAAGCGGCTCGCGTGTGGAGCGAAACGACCGATTGCCTCCGCACGTGTGAGCGCGCCGCCGGCCACTCTTGCACCGTGGGAAGTGAGCATCGCGACGCGTCCCGCGGGGGCCAATCGGCGGAATAGCATGGACACCGTCTCGGAGTACTGAGCAAAGGCGACGATCTTTGCACCGGCGTGCGATTTCCAGATTTCCGCCACGATGCTCGCTCGCTCCTCGTCCAAAACGGTCACGGCAAAGAATCGTGCGCGAAACTCCTGCAACGCGTTCAGGTGCACACGAACTGCATCGAGCAGCTCAGCATGGTTGGCAGTGGGCGCGGAAAGCAGCTCGGGAAATCCCAGTTGCAACGCACCTTCGCTGTAGGTCCAGGTCTCCAGCTCCCGCTCGGTCGGATACGTGCCGGCTTCAAGCGATGCGCAGAGCGCTGTCGCCCGAGCGATGCGCCGTCGAACCGCTTCATGGAGGGCGGCTTCGCTCGATGCCCACTGATGCACCAGGCCTCGACCGATGAGGACGCCACCGAGTCCGCCGTCGCGGACCGGTAGTGGCGGCGGAAGAGTCATCAAGTAGTCAACCACTCTCTGGTTGTCGGAAAGGTGGTGATGCGTCGGGGGCGACACCGCGGGAATGGCAATCGTCCCCTCGAGTTGAGCATGCTCGCGACGCACGACACAGAGCGCGAGCTCGGCGGACGTCATCGAGCGTGCCCTCGAACCCAGAAACAAGGAGAGCAGCGCAATGAGATCTGCGCGTCGATTGTGAATCGGCGTCGCGCTCAGAAGCAGCACACGCGCTCCTCGAGCGAGCGAGGCGAGCGCGAAGTACCTGTTGGTCGCGGGATTTCTCGCGTGGTGGGCTTCGTCCACGACGATCAGGTCATAGCGCTCTCGCTCCGACGCTGCGCCCCGACGCCGGCGCAAGTCATCCGCGTCAGCGCGGCTCAACGACTCGAACGTGAATATCTCGGCGACAGTCTCCGTCGCTGCAAGCGCATCGCGCCACATTGAGGTCAGGGCTGCGGGGGCGACTACCAGACAGCGGGTGTACTGCCGTGCTATCGCCGTTGCAACATAAGTCTTACCCATGCCCACATCGTCGCAGAGCAGCGCGCCACCGAATTGATCCAGGGCAGCTCGCAAGCGTGCCGCCGCCGAGATCTGGTGTGGCTGAAGGGAGATGGATCCCACCATTGCCAGAGTCGGAGATTCGGCGAGGATCAATCGCGCAATCCGCGACCGCACCACAGCGGCAGACTCTAATCGCAGTCGACTGTCCAGGAGAGAAGGGGCTGGACGTCGGTGAAATTCAGTCGATAAGCATCCAACACCGCGCCCAGAATCTCGTCGTCGGCGGGGATATCGCCGTGCATCGCCCGGTCACCCATTGGGGCCAGCAGCGTGCGAGCGCGATTCCAGTCCTCGGGAATCGGAAGAAGCGATAGGGTCCAACCGAGGTACCTCCGATAGCCGCCGCGAGCGGGCTCGGCGATTGAATTGAGCCACGCCGCCGCCAGCGAGCTGTTGAGGAGCGTTGCGAGTGCGTAGGCATCACTGCTTATGGCGCAGCTCGCGACATAGCAGGTGTTGAGGGCGACAATCGGCTCGCACGCTTCGAGAACGATCGCGCGGGGAGTCAATCCGAAATCGGCCCAGACTACCCGCGGCCTCCCGTGACTCGCGCTCTCGGTGCGGAACACCGACCACCAGGGGAATCGGCCGTGGAGATCGCTTCGTGCGCTTAACACGTCATGAAAGGTGAGCAACCACCGGCGCGCGAGTGGCGGGAGCTCCCGTCGAGGTCGATCGTGCTGGTCCTGAGGCCACACCAGATACTCGCGAGGTCCCTTCAGAGTCCATTTATCCAGCGTCTCGCCGCGAATGAGTGGACGAAGCATGTCGCGCTCGATCAGGCCAGTTCGGCCGCCGGCGGATATGCGTGCAATGTCTCCGTCGATCGACTCGACGCGTACGATGTAGGCGCTGTTGCATCCCGTCTTGACTCCCAGGAGCGGGCGTCCGAAATCGCTTCGAAATAATGGAACGCCGGCACACGCGACTCGATCGAACGCACGCCGGGCGCGTGACGGGATGAGAACCCATGGACTGCCTGGCGTGCTATCGACGGGCAGTAGCTCCCGCGGACAGCTCCACCGGATCGTGCCCTGAGTCGTGCGAACGGCCGCCCGCACCGCTGGCCGCGAATCGTCGGAGCGGTCAATCCGCCGCCGAGCTACCAGAAGTGACGGATAGACCGCGGCGTCGAATTGCGAATGCGATTCGGCCAGATCCTCGAGCGCGACGATGTCCATGCGGTTGACCAGGAGTTGACGGACTCCACCGCCGGCGAGCGAACGCCACAACTTGGTTGGAAGGAGCAGTGCCATTGTGCCGCCGGGCCGGAGCAGGTCACACGATCGCTCGACGAAGAGGGCCGCCATGTCAATCTGAGCTCCGAATCCGCGCCCCGCGCCGGCGAACGTCGCGCCGCTTTCCCACGCAGCGTTTCGATAGACCGTGAAATCCCGCCTCAGCCGCTCCCGTGATGTCTC
>JAYWBE010000131.1:0-2099 GCA_043781715.1 Gemmatimonadaceae bacterium | reverse complement strand
AATCGATCGGGCAGCTTCCTCACGGCAGTTACAAGTGGACTGCGCCTCCGCGCATTCCGGAGGCGCAGACAGCGGTCGTGATCGAGCGTCGCCAGCTGCCCACCAACTACATACTCGGCTACTACAGTGGCCCGCTCGCGAGCAGCGAAGACTATCAGGCGCTCAGAGTCGCGACATCGGTTCTGACCGGCCGCATGTTCGCCGAGATTCGGACCCGGCAGAATCTTACTTATGATGTGCACGCACCTTTTGTCGATCGCGCGGCGACTACGGGGGGACTGTACGTCTCGACGGTTGCGCCGGACACGACACTGAAGCTGATGCGCGCGGCGATCGTGGATCTCCAGCAGGGGATGCTCGACCCGCAGGGGCTCAAGCAGCTTGAAGAACAGTTTATAACTGAATACTTCCTCGACAACGAAACCAACGCGGCCCAGGCGGACTTCCTGGCGCGATCGCAGCTCTATGAAGGCGACTATCGGGAAGCCGATCGCTTTGTGGACGAGTTGAAGAGTGTAACTCCGGAAGCGGTTCAGAGAGTGGCGAGGAAATACATGAAAGGATTCCGCTTCGCGTATGTCGGCGATCCATCAAAGCTGGATCCACGTACGATCAGTTTGTTCTGACGACTGGGGAGTGTCGACGCGGCAATAGCGCCTATTCCGTGAATTCCTCGGCCACGGCCCGCGGATCCATCGCACCACTATAAAGCGCCATCCCAACGATGGCGGCCGCGACACCGCGATCTTCCAAGGCGCGCAGATGGTTGAGGCTTCCGAGCCCACCCGATGCAAAGACCGGAAAATCCGCCATCTCGGCGACATCCTCCATGAGCGGCAAGTCCGTTCCGCGCATCGCCTCCTCCCGATGGACGGCGGTTACGAGGATGCCCGCGAGGGGCAGCCCGCTGAGCTCTTCAACGAGGTCGAGCACGAGCTTGGGATGGGTGCGCGTCCAGCCGTGAGACAGGATCTTCCGATCGCGGACATCCGCGGCGACGACGATGCAGCCCGGGAAAAGACCGCTCATCTCCGCGAGCCAATCAGGGTCTTCCAGCGCACGCGTGCCAATGACTACGCGCTGCGCTCCATCGTCGAGCGAGCGCTGAATCGATTCCCTGCTTCGTATTCCTCCGCCCAACTGTACCTCAACATCAGTCGCTCCGAGAACTGCCTGAATTTCAGGCGCGTTGTTCCCCCGTCCCGCCACTGCATCCATGTCGACCAGGTGAAGGTGCCGGAATCCGTATTGCCTCCATGCAATGGCGACTCCAACAGGATCGGGAATTTGGATTACCTCCTGGTCGTACGACCCAGCCGCGAGCTGAACGCAGGCGCCGCTGCGCAGGTCGAGCGCGGGAATTGCGATCAACCGGCGCGCCTCGGCATCAGGGTACGAATCATGGGAGGCGAAAGTGCTGCATTAATTGCATGTTAGCGAGCTTGTGAATAAATTCACAATCTCTGAAGTGAAGAAACTAATCGTGTAAGTGCACCATTGTATGGCTCTGGGAGGCCTCAAAAGATGCGGTTCTACGGATTCGCGGTTGCGGTTGGAGTAATTACGCTCGGCGCCTGCGCCGGGGGAGAAAAGAAGCCTGCTGACACGACGCACGTTGCGGTGGATACGAGCTCGACGACGACTACCACTACCGGTACGACAACCACCGGCACGACTGGCGGCGCCGTCGCGATGGCTCCGATTACCGGTGCGACTAAGACAGTGAACATGGTCGGAGATGCAAAGGGCTATCGGTTCGAGCCCGCCAACTTCACGATCAAGCAGGGAGATGGCGTCAAGTTTGTCGTTGTGGGCGGCGGTCCACACAACGTCGCGTTCGATCCCGCGACGATTCCGCCCGATGTCAAGGCCCAGCTCGATGCCAACATGGGCACGGACAAGATGAGTGAGCTTTCCAGCAACATGAAGATGAACCCCGGCGAGTCGGTCACGGTTTCGTTCGGTAACATCAAGCCTGGCCAGTACCCGTATCACTGCGTTCCACACCTTGCTCTGAACATGAAGGGCGTCATTACGGTTCAGTAAGCTGATTTGGATGACAAAGGCGGCGGGGCGTTCGGCCCGCCGCCGTTTTTTTT
>JAYWBE010000130.1:0-2104 GCA_043781715.1 Gemmatimonadaceae bacterium | reverse complement strand
GTGCGATGCCAGCCGTCGAACCAGTAGCCTTCGTAGCCAGGATCATTCGAGACGGCCTCGAGACCGCGCATTATCCGGAACACAAGCGCCTGATCGCGCTTTCCGACGACTGGCTGGTTCAACAAATCGCCTTGGTTACCGCAGTCCCTGACGACGTCTGGATTCGCAATGGATTCGTTCCACTCGGCGAGTGGGAGCCGACTCACAGTGTATAGCGCAGCTTTGCGTAGTGATTCTATCGCCGCGAACCTACTCGTAGCGCTTCTCGCTACTTATTCACGCCGCTCGCGAGAAAGCCGCCATCCACTGGAGCTCGCAGCCGCTAGCGGAACCAGAGCGTAATCCCGGGACGGATCTGCAGCGCTCCAACATTGTCGCGCGTGAGGCCGAGCGAGAGGCGGCTTTCCCGTGTGAACGCGTGGGCTACCCCGATGGTCCCGAATATCTCGTCGCCCGACGCCTCGGGCACTACCGGCGTTCCGGGCGCGGGCGCAGCGCCTTCGCCACCTCCAGCCGCCGTAGATGCGAGCACTTCACCATACAAGGCTGTCGCGGGAGTGACTGCAAACTCCGTGGCGAGAGCACCCATGATCCTGTTGCTCAACGACTGCCCGCGCGGAGACCCAACGATCGTGTAGCCGACATTTGCGTGTGTGTCGAACCGCCCGAAATGCTTGCTTGCGATGATGTACGCGGCGTGATCCGGTTTGCCGGTGCCGATCAGGTTGTTGTGAGCGGTAGGTATCTTCTCCTCCGCCGCGATGGCAATGGCGGGCACTCGTTTGGATTCGTTCCGGAATAGGTAGCTCGCGGTGATCTCGACGTCACCAGGCCCGGTCGCGGATGGACCGACTTTGGGGCGGATAGCGGTGTACGCCACGGGCTCGATCAACAGGCCGAGTCTATTCGTGAGTCCCAGCTCGAACGCAAACGGAACCGCTGTCTCGTTCCCTTCGCGGGAATGCTGGAACTCGTAACCAGCGCCTAACTCAAGCTCACGGGCGCGCAAAGGACGCGCGGTTTCCGTCTCGAACATTTGCTGCGCGCAGAGGGAAGGCGCATAAACGAACGCAGCGGCCAGTGCCAGAGCACCGATAGCGCTGCGCAATGTTCCGATTGAATTTCGCACGATGATCTCCACTTGATGAGGTGAGAATCAGTCGCCGGCGTACAATATCGATATCGATCGGAGTGAGCCGGACTCGATCAACACTAAGCCACCACGGCTGTCAGCACCGTGACATCACTTAGCAAGCTTCTACCTACTGATTCACGCCGCTCGCGAGAAAGCCGCCATCCACCGCGAGCAGGTGTCCCGTGACGAAGCTCGCCGCCTCGGACGCGAGAAAAACCGCGGCCCCCGCGACCTCCTCCGGCACGCCGAAGCGCCGCATCGGTGTGCGCATCAATAGCTCGCGGCCACGATCGGTGCCGTCGAGCAGCCCCTCGTTGAGCGCCGTTCGGAAAACACCGGGCAGGATCGCGTTGACGCACACGCCGTGCGGCGCCCACTCGACCGCGAGCGATTTCGTGAGCGCGGCCACACCCGCTTTGCTCGCCCCGTAGGCGGCGACTTCGTGGAGCGCGACGACGGACGTGAGCGATCCGATGTTGATGATCCGTCCGTAACGCCGCTCGATCATGTGGCGTCCGAATGCGCGGCAGGCGCGCAGCATCCCAGTGAGATTCGTGTCCATGATCTCTTCCCACTCGGCGTCCGAGACCTCGAGCGTTGGGCGCCGCACAGTGCGGCCCGCCGCGTTCACCAGGATGTCGACCTTGCCGAACTTCTCGATGGCGGCGTCGGCGAGCGCCTGGATGGAATCCGTATCCGACACGTCGGCGGTTATTGCGAGCGAGCGGCGTCCTCGCGCCTCGACTGCGTGCGCCGCTTCCCGGGCCAGCTTCGCTCGACGACCGGTTGGGACGACGTCCGCGCCCGCGTCGGCCAGCCCTAGCGCTATCGCTCTACCGATGCCCGAGGTCGCGCCGATGACGACGGCGGTGCGGTTTGTCAGGTCGAGCCCAGGGAAGGACATGTTGCGGTAGAATCTGGTGAGTAAGTTGGAGCGAGCGTAAGATTGCGCATGGATCTCGTGACCTT
>JAYWBE010000129.1:0-2106 GCA_043781715.1 Gemmatimonadaceae bacterium | reverse complement strand
TGTTCTTGGTGTTCCAGATCGGGTTGCCTGGATCGACACGCTCGGGACTGAACGCTAGAAAGACATCCTCGCCGATTGTAAGGCCAGCCGCCTCGAGCTTCGGCTGGAGCAGCTCGCGCGTCGTGCCGGGATAGGTTGTGCTCTCGAGGACAACCACCACGCCGGGCCGGCAGTTGCGTCCGATCGCATCGGCCGCGGCAATTACGAAGCCCATGTCGGGATCGCGCGTCTTGGCGAGCGGCGTCGGAACCGCGATCGAGACCGCGTCCATCTCCTGCATCCGCGCCTCGTTGGTCGTCGCCTCGAACTTCCCCGCTTTCACCAGTCGCGCGAGCTCCGCGCTCGGCACATCCTGGATGTGCGACTTGCCGGCCATGAGCTGGCCGACGACTCTCTCGCTCACGTCGTAGCCGATCACCTTGAAGCCGGCCCTGGCAAACTCCAGCGCGAGCGGCAGCCCGACGTATCCCAGGCCCACCACGCCAATACACGCGCTTCTGTTCTCGATCTTCGCCAGGAGCTGATCTTTTAGTTGCACTTGGGGGTTCCGTCGGTGAGTGGGTCCGATTGTCAGCGGCCGTAGAATCCGCGCACGGCTTCTATGACTTCGTCCAGCTGCGGCTGCTTCAGCTCCGGGTAAACCGGAATTGATATCACTTCCTGCGTCGCCTTCTCGCTCTGGGGGAACGCGCCCCTCTTGTAGCCGAGATACTCGAAGCACGGCTGAAGGTGCAGCGAGAGCGGATAGTAAACCGCCGATCCAATCTCCTTGTCCTTGAGTTGCGCCTGGAGCGCGTCGCGGCGCGCTACGCGCAGCGTATACTGATTGTAGATCGACTCGTTGGCCGGATCTATCGTCGGCGTGCGCACATCGTCCAGATCAGCAAACGCAGCGTTGTAGTAAGCCGCATTCTTGCGCCTCGCGGCGCTCCACGAAGCGAGATTGACCAGCTTCGCAGACAGCACTGCGGCCTGCAGCGCGTCGAGCCGGCTGTTGTAGCCGACTTCTTCGTGGTAGTACGTCTTCATCCCGCCGTGCACGCGTAGCCGGCGGATGCGAGTCGCGATTTCGTCGCTCTGTGTGACGACCATCCCGCCGTCCCCATATCCGCCCAGGTTTTTGGACGGAAAAAAGCTGAACGTGCCGACGGTCGCCGCTTCGCCTGCCATCACCCACTTCTCATCGATCTTCCGGCGCGCTCCGATCGACTGCGCCGCGTCCTCGACGATGGGGAGATTGCCGGCCGCATCCATTATCGCTTCGATTGGCGCCATCTGGCCAAACAGATCCACCGCGATGATCGCTTTCGTCGAAGGCTTGATCGCAGCCGCGAGGGCTTCGGTCGAGATGTTGAACGTATCGGGATCGATGTCGGCGAAGACCGGACGAGCGCCGACGTTGTGAACGGCGCCCGCGGTTGCAAAAAAGGTGAACGGTGTGGTCAAAACTTCGTCGCCGCGCCCGATGTTGAGCGCGCGGAGAGCAAGCAGAATTGCGTCGGTGCCGTTCGCGCACCCGATCGCGTGCGTGGTGTGCGAGAGCAGCGCGACCTCGCGCTCCAGCCGCTCGACGGGCTCGCCCAGAATGAATGCCTGCTCGTCGATGACCTTCGTCATCGCGTTCACGACGGAATCGCGAATGGTCGCGTGCTGGGCTTTCAGATCAAGAAGTGGTACGGCCATTTATCCGCGGTCCGGGATCAGGATCAAAGTAGGAAGGTGTTAAAGATAAGCGCTTCTGGCTCACACTTGCGCCCGAAGAGGGAGAGGTACCTCCCTCCCCGTCTTGGCCGACTCGTAGATGCCAAGGATCAATTCGAGCGACTTTCTGCCGGCCCGTCCGTCCGTATCGGGCTTCGCCTCGCCCCTGAGCACCGCCAGGACGTTTCGGTAATAGCCCTGGTGACCCAGACCATACACATTCGGCGGATTGGTGTCGGCGGAGGCGATCTGCTTGTCATCGTCGTCGTAATCGGCGAACTGCCAGTACTCGATCTTGTTCACCGCGGTGCCGCCGATCTTGGCCGAGCCCTTCTCGCCGAGGATCGTGATCGAGCCCTCGAGATTGCGCGGATACGCCAGCATCGTGACCTGAATCGTCCCCAG
>JAYWBE010000128.1:0-2106 GCA_043781715.1 Gemmatimonadaceae bacterium | reverse complement strand
CGGAGCAGCAGCTTCAGAATCGTCGATTTCCCCGTGCCTGACTCGCCGACGACGACGACCGTCTCACCCGCCTTTGCGTCGAACGAGACGTTCTCGAGAATCGGCTCTTCGAACGCCAGGGAGATGTTCTCGAGGGTGATGACCTGCTCCTGCGCCGGCTTTGCACCGTGCTTCGCTTCCTTCTCCGCGCTGTCTTCGGCGACTTCCTCCAACTCGTTCCTGATCGCGGCGCGCACTCGTCCGGAGTCTCGCGCGCGACGAGGCATCGCTGACTCGTCCTTCTCGCTCGGATGGCGCCTCTCGTCCCCCTTGCGGCGGCGATCTTCTTCGTCGGTCATGGGAACAGCACGAGGATGATCTGCGTGAGGAAGTAGTCGACGACCAGGATAAGAATGCTCGCCGTCACGACCGTGCGCGTGGTCGCGTTGCCCACACCTTCCGTCCCACCCTTGGTGTTCAGTCCGTGATAGCAGGCGACGAGCGAGATGATGCCGCCGAAAACGAATGGCTTGGCGAGCCCCTGAATGAAATCATTCGGGATGTAGTGGAGCGTGAAGCCGCCCGAGAGTATCTGCTCGAACACGGTTCGCCAGTACAGCGACGCGGGCTTGCCGAGGTAGAACATCGCGATGATGCTGCCGCCGAGAATGCCGACAAAATCGTTGATGACGGTAAGCACCGGAAGCATGATGAGACTGGCAAGAACGCGTGGTGTGACGAGTTTCTTGATGGGATCCGTGCCCAGCGTGTTGAGCGCGTCGATCTGCTCGGTGACCCGCATCGACCCGAGCTGCGCCGCGATTCCCGACCCCACGCGTCCCGCCACCATCAGCCCCGCCAGCACTGGCCCCAGCTCGCGAATCATCGAGCCGGCGATCAGTCTTCCGATGTAGTCGCTCGCGCCGAACGTCTGAAGCTGCACCGCGGACTGGAGCGCGAGCACCATTCCGGTGAAGAAGCCGGTGAGGAGGACGATGCCGATCGATCCGACGCCGATAGCGTCCATCTGCTGAAACAGGTCCGCCGTGTAGAACGGCTTGACGAAGATGAAGCCGAGCGCCTTCCCTGCCAGGACGAAGAACTCCTGGAGTGAATAGACCCCGCGTTTCGCCGCGTCGTTGAATCTTTCTAGGATCAAGTGATGGGCGTCATGGTTAGAGCGGAGCGTATCGCTCAACCTGCTGCTGAGGCAAGGGGTATGCCCCGTTTGCCCGCCCCTGCGGCGCCACTTAACTTCATGCGGCACATGATCGAAACCATCTCGCGGGACCGTTTGATCGAGCTCCTCAACGCGGGCGCCGACCAGCGCATAGCCATCATCGGAGACGCGATGCTGGACGTGTACCTGCGGGGCGATGTGGACCGGATATCGCCCGAAGCCCCCGTCCCCGTCGTCCGCGTTCGAGACAAGGAGCTGGCCCTGGGCGGCGCGGCGAACGTCGCGCAGAACGTCTTCGCCATCGGCGCGCACTGCGATCTCGTCTGCGCCGTCGGTGACGACGCCGAAGGCCAGGTGATCAAGGCGATGCTGCGCGACCTCGACTCCGACGGGCGCTCGATCGTGACGGTCGGGCGACGGACGACGACCAAGACGCGCGTCCTCGCCCGGTCGCAGCAGGTCGTTCGCTTCGACGAAGAGGAAGACACCGACATCACTGGCGACGAAGTCGAGCGCCTGCTGGACGCGACGGTGAGAGCGATTGACAACGCCGATGCGCTCGTGCTCGAGGACTACAACAAGGGTGTCCTGACCCCGGCGCTTATCGCGCCCGCGATGCAGCAGGCGACGTCGCGCAACATTCCGGTCGTCGTCGATCCCAAGTACAAAAATTTCTTCGCGTACAAGGGCGCGACGATCTTCAAGCCCAACAAGCGAGAGCTTGAGAGCGCCCTCGGAGCGGCCGTGGACATCGAGCACCCGGAGGCGCTGCCGGAGTCGATCAAGCGCCTCGGTGTCGAGCATCTTCTCCTCACCCTGGGCGAAGCGGGGATGGCGCTGATCGCGGCGGACGGCGAGGTGGGACGAGTACCGACGACCGCGCGCGAGGTTTACGATGTAGTAGGCGCCGGTGACACCGTGACCGCCTACCTTGCGACGATGCTGGC
>JAYWBE010000127.1:0-2109 GCA_043781715.1 Gemmatimonadaceae bacterium | reverse complement strand
ACGACGGCACGCTGGTCTCGATCAACAGCGACAAGGAAGCGACGCGGTCGACCCTCAGGCTTCTCTACAAGCAGCCGAAGCGCTTCAACACAACCTCGGCGACGTACAGGCAGCATCTGGTCGAGGGGCTCTTCGGCTCGATGTTCAACGATCGCTTCGGGGAGATCACGCAGAAGCCGAATCCGCCTTTCATAAACGCGTATGCCGGGCAGGGCGATCTCGTTCGATCCGCGGAGTCGTTCTCGCTCACGGCGATCGTCGCTGACAACGGAATTCAGCGCGGGCTCAACGCTCTCCTCACGGAGGGCGAGCGCGTGAGGAGGTTCGGATTCCTTCAGTCCGAGCTGGATCGCGCCCGGAAGGATATGCAGCGCGGAACCGAGCAGGCATTCGCGGAGCGTGACAAGACCAACTCGGACCTGTATGCCGAGGCGTACGCCTCGGCCTTTCTACAGTCCGAGCCATCCACGAGCATTCAGTACGACCTCGATGCGGTCACCCGACTGCTCCCGGGTATCGCGCTCGCGGAAGTGAACAAGCTGGCGGGCGAGTGGATGACCGACAGGAACCGGGTTCTCGTAACCACCTCACCCGACAAAGCGGGAATTATCAATCCGGCCCGGGGAGAGCTTCTCCTCGCGTTTGACGCGGTCAAGGGTGCGGAAATCACGGCCTACGCCGAGACCGCACCGTCTCAGCTGCTCGTCGACAAGGATCCGACAGGCGGCAAAGTCGTATCGGAGCGGCAGATCAAGCAAGTCGGAGTCACCGAGTGGAAGCTTTCCAACGGCGTTCGCGTGCTGCTCAAACCCACCGATTTCAACGCCGACCAGATCAACTTCACATCATACAGTCCCGGTGGAGCGTCGCTTCTTTCGGACGCGTCGTACATAGCCGCGAGCGCCGCCGATCTGATTCCTGCCACGAGCGGCGTCGGCAAGTTCACTGTCATCGACCTTCAGAAATTCCTCGCCGGAAAGCAGGTCAGTGTATTTCCATCGGTCGACGACCTGAGCGAAGGAGTGTCGGGGAGTGCGTCACAGCGCGATGTCGACACGATGCTCCAGCTCGTCTACCTCTACTTCACCCAGCCGAGACTCGACACTTCATTGGTCAACACTTTTATCGGGCGCTACAAGGGAGTTCTTGCCAATCGCAGCGCCAGCCCCGAGGCGGCGTTCAGCGACACGCTGCAGGTGACCCTGGCGCAGCACTCGCTTCGGGAGCAGCCGGTATCGGCCGCGATACTCGACAGGATCGATCTCGCGAAGTCGTTCGACTTCTACAAGGAGAGATTCTCTGACGCGAGCGGCTTCACATTCGTCTTCGTCGGGAACTTCAACACCGATTCGATGAAGCCTGTGATCGCGAAATGGCTCGGTGCGCTCCCATCGACCGGGCGCAAGGAAACGTGGCGCGATACCGGCATCCGTCCTCCCACGGGTGTCGTGCAACGCGTCGTCAAGAAGGGAGCGGAGCCCAAGGCGCGGACGGCTCTCATTTTCACCGGCCCATTCGAATACAACAGACAAAACCGCTACTACCTGACCGCGCTCGCCGAGCTGCTTAACATCAAGCTGCGCGAAGCGCTGCGCGAGAATTTGGGTGGGACGTACGGTGTGAGCGTGAGCCCGGGCGCGTCCAGAGATCCGGTGCCGTCGTACCGGTTTACCATTGGCTTCGGATCCGCACCCGAGCGGCTCGAGGCGCTCACCACGGCCGCGCTCGCCCAGATAGACAGCGTGAAGCGGTTCGGAACGACCCCGGAGTACCTGAACAAGGTGAAGGAAGCGGCATTGCGCTCCCGGGAGACTGCGATCAAGCAGAACGGGTACTGGCTCTCGCAGATTGCATCGTTCGACCAAAGTGGCTGGCCGCTGGCCGAGATTCCCGACGGTGACAAGCTCATCTCGGCTCTTACGGTCGGCAACCTGCAGCGGGCCGCTGTGAAGTATCTGCGCACCGACAATTACGTTCGCGTCTCGCTCTACCCGGAGAACTTTTCCGCGGCGGAGAAACGGTAAGGCCCGACCCATGGAAGATTCGCTCTATTTCTCGGAGCAGCACCTCGCGGTACGCAACATGGTCCGCGAGTTCGCGCGCGGCGAA
>JAYWBE010000126.1:0-2109 GCA_043781715.1 Gemmatimonadaceae bacterium | reverse complement strand
ATGCAGGCCCGGGAGATCCGATAGGATGCGGAGATGTCTGGGGCGCGACCTATTTCTCCCGCCTCCTCGCGGGTGATAAGTTAGACGCAGCAATCGACCGCGCTCTCGACGCGGCTTCCCTGAACGTGGACCATCGCGGCGCTACAGGTCTCGCCGACTACCTGCGCGGAGAGCTCAGCATCAAGTGACGACAATCATCAACGTCCCACATTCGCTCGAGGACAAGTCCTTCGAGCAGGTGCTGGATCAGGTCGCGCCGTTGCCGCTGGACGAAAAGATCATCGTCGACACGAGGCACGCGAGGTGGGCGTCTCCGTATGGGCTGACGGCGCTGCTGGCGCTCGCGCAGTCCCGTGCGGAGCGTCCGATACTGTATGTCCCGGAGGCGGAGAACGTCAGCACCTACTGGTCGAGGATGGATTTCTTCAAGCACGCGGCCGAGCTGTACGAGTTGCAGGGACGGGTGAAGAGCACCAAGGCGGCGGAGACGAGCGTGCTTCTTGAAGTGACGTCCATTTCCAAGAGTGACGACGTCCACGACGTCGTCGACAAGATCCAGCAGAGAGCCCAGGACGCGCTGGTCAAGAACCTGAACCTCGACGCGAAGATCACCATGCGCTTCACGATGGCGCTGTCGGAAGTCTGCCAGAACATCGTTGAGCACGCAGGTCGCGGAGGCTGGGTTGCCGTCCAGACCTACACCTGGCGGGTTCGCCTCGGCGGGCGCAAGGTCGTCGTCATCGCCGTCGCCGATCCGGGAATCGGATTCAGGCAGTCGCTGGAGTCGGCGCCCGGATTTCAGAAGAAGGAGCGCTGGGACGATGGGCAGGCGCTGGAGGAGACTGTCATGCGCGGCGCATCCCGGTTCAGGGATCCCGGCCGAGGTCAAGGGCTTGCCGGAGTGAGGCGCTTTGTTGGAAACTGGGATGGCAAACTTTCCATCCGAAGTGGCACCGCCCGCATCGCCGTGCTTCCCAAGGGCGATTGGGACGAGGACGAGCCGCTCGTAGAGGACCTCTCATATTTTCCGGGGGCGCAGGTGCAGATAACGATTCCGGAACGCGTGGCTTGATCAATCACATCGACGTGAGCTCGATGCTTCGCAAGAGCGTTTGCGAGCTCTACTCGAACCTCGTTACGCGCCCAACCGGCGCGGCGGTTCGGTGCGAGATAGAGCAGGAGCTCGACCGCATTGGCGACCGCGCGCTCACAGTGATCGACTTCTCGCACGTCGGACTGCTCGATTTCTCCTGCGCCGACGAGATCGTGGCAAAACTGCTTTTGCAGTACGTGAGCATCGATGCGCCGCGGCGCGAGGTGTACTTCGTGTTCCGCGGGATCAGCGAGTCGCACCTGGAGGCGATCGAAGCAGTGCTGGAGCGTCATAAGCTGGCCCTGGTGACACAGCGCGCCGATGGTGAGTCGCGTCTGATTGGAATCGTCGGTCTCGAGGAACGGCGGGCGTGGGAGATCATCTCGCAATTGGGCGCGGGCGCCAGCGCCGACGTCGCCGACGCGATCGGCCTCTCGAGCGACGACGCCGAGCGAATGCTCGACACGCTGTGGCGCCGCCGTCTGCTGATTCGCTACGACAACGGGTATGTCGCCGTCGGAAGCGCTACGATTCCCTCGCAGCCGACGAGACTCGACGCATGATGGGAGGGTTCCAGCCGTGGCTAATGGTCTCGCGATACATCGCGACTCGCACCGGTGATGCCGAGCGCGGGCCACTCGTTCGGCTGCACCCGACCGATGCGCGGAGGCGTCTGCTCGAGGACGGCGAGCTCGTATGGGTTTACGGCCCGAGGCGTCACGAGCTGGCGGTATTGGTCGTCGATGATACGGTGAGCCCGGGAAACGTCGTTGCCCGCGACATCCTGGGCATCGCCCCAGCGGAGATTGTACGCGTCGTCAAGCACGATTTCGACGCGGGACGCAGCACACGCAACCTCGGATAGGAGAGCCCGTGGCAGAAGTGACACGCAAGCTGGGACTGTCGACGACGGCGATTCACGGCGGCGCGGCACCACCGGCTCCGGGCACGGGCGTCTCATCCCCGCTCGTTCAGTCGGTCAATTTCGCCCAGGAAACCGGGACCAGTGAAGGTCT
>JAYWBE010000125.1:0-2111 GCA_043781715.1 Gemmatimonadaceae bacterium | reverse complement strand
CTAGACAAGCACCGCGCTTACCGCTCTTCGAACAACGACCTCAGCGCGTTCTTCACCGTAATTCGCCTGAGATACTGCAGCTCGTCCGCCGCGAAGGGGATTGGCACGACCTTGAAGTAGTCGGTGAGAGCGTTGTTCGCGACTGTGTTGTCGAGGGACAGCAGATCGAGCAGGCTCGGCGTAACGGGCGGATTCGGCAGCAGCCGTTGAGCGATTGCGACGACCGGCCTCAGTGCCTTCACAGGGACAGCGACGAGCTTCCGCTCTATTCCCATCGCGACGAGGATCCGCTCGGTCATCTGCCGCAGCGTCAGCGGCACCGCGCCACCGAGGTCGTAGGACTGATGAATCGTCTCTTTCTTTTCCAGAGAGAGGCGCACCACCCGGCCGACGTCGTCCGCCGCAATCGGCTGAAAGCGCGCGATGCCGCCGTCGGGAAGTGGAAAGACCTTCGGCGTCAGCTTGATGAGTCGTCCAAGGACGTTCACGAACTGATCCTCGGGGCCGAAGATCACCGACGGGCGCAACACCGTCCATTTGAGTCCGCTGGTCCTGATCGAATCCTGCGCCACGCCCTTGCTGCGCAGAAATGGATAGGGCGAGCTGCTGTCGGCGCCGTTCTGCGACATGAAGATGACACGCTGAACGTTCTCTGCTCTGGCCGCGGAGATGAGCCGCTCGGTCGCGGCCGTGTTCGACTCGCGGTAGCTCTCGCCCTTCTTCTCGATCGCGATCGCGGCGAGATGAATCACCGCGCCGCATCCGCTGAGCGAGCTCCGGAGCGTCGAGGCGTCCCGGACATCGCCGACGCAGAATTCGACCGGCAGCTGACCAAGCGCCATTGCCGCCTTCGCGGGATCCCTGATGAGCGCCCGCACCTGCCAGCCTTTTTTCGCCAACTCTCGGCACGTATGGATGCCGACCATTCCGGAGGCCCCCGTTACGAGGACCGGTTTCTTCTTGTCAGCCGACAGCGGCTGCGGTTGCTCGGCGACGGCGGTCGCGGGTCCTTCGCTCCCATAGGAGTAAGACCCGCCGCGTGCCATCAACTCTTGGGGCCGCGGCCCACGCCGCGCGTGCCGCGCACGACGATGCGGTAGATGAGGAGAAACATCCCCATCGTCAGGAGGATATGGATCCAGCCTGGCGCGGTCGTTGTGAATGTGACGAACGCCCAGATTGCAAGCATCACGATGGCTGCGAGTATTCCTAAGTCCATGGCTAGAATTCGTTGACCTTGAATGTGACGACCAGTAACTTCAGGGAGTCATTAGTGCAGCCGTTGCGGAAAAAAAAACGGCATAATCGTTGGGGCGGAGAACTCACTTTTTGAGCCAACAAGTCCTTAGAGTGGGTCCAATAAACTATGCTGACGTCATGCCCCAGTGCGGGGAAGGCGGTAGGCGGGGTGAGGGCCTCAAAAATTCGACCGGGCTTCAAAAAACCTCTCCGTCCCATTCTTTCTGAAGCTCCGCCATTCAACCGGCGGAGCTTCTTTTGTCTAAACCGCCACTATAACTGCGTCGAACCTTCCTTTGGTCTAAAGAGAACTCTGCCTTCGGCGAAGCTTCTTGGTCTTCGATATCTTACCCTAAACATGCCGCGCGTAACAGTCACCCGCCGGATGCGGTTCAACGCCGCCCACCGTGTCCACAATCCGCAGCTCTCCGACGCGGAGAACTCGAGGCTGTTCGGGAAGTGCAACAACCCGAACTGGCACGGCCACAACTATACCCTGGATGTATCGGTCGAAGGTGATATCGACCCCAAGACCGGTTACGTCTGCGACCTGTCCCAGCTCAAGAAGATCGTCGAGCGCGAGATCGTCGACATCGTGGATCACAAGAACTTCAACCTCGACGTGCCCTTCATGAAGGACGTCATTCCGACATCCGAGAATATCATCATCGCATTCTGGAAAATACTGGCCCCGCAGGTGAAGCCCGGAAAGCTTGCCCGGCTTGTACTGTGGGAGACTGAAAACAACTATGTCGAATACACAGGCGGATAAGGAGTTCGCGGAGCTCATCCGTCGCGAGCTGGAGCTGATCGGCGAGGATCCCAAGCGCGAAGGCCTGCTCGATACTCCGTCGCGCGTCGCCAAGGCAATG
>JAYWBE010000124.1:0-2113 GCA_043781715.1 Gemmatimonadaceae bacterium | reverse complement strand
GGACGCTGCGGCCGATCAGGCGTTGTATCTCCTGAGTGCGCCCGCCCAGCTGCGCTCGCTCACGAGACGTGCGCGTCCGCGTCGCGCGCGGGAGCATCGCATATTCGGCGGTGAGCCAACCTTCGCCTTTACCCCGCTTCCAGCCGGGAACGCCGTCCTCGACCGACGCGGTGCACAACACGCGGGTCGCACCGAAGATTATCAGACACGAGCCTTCGGCGTAGGGCGCAATCCCACGCTCGAATGTGATCGGCCGGAGATCCGAGACACCGCGTCCAACACGGTCTGCTTTAACTGTTTTCACTGAGCTTCCGAATAATGGCTGTGGTCGAATGTCCGGGAGTGAGGGGCACTACCACTACGCGCCCTCCCCAGCTTTTCACTTCCGTCGCGCCAACGATCGTGTCTTCCGAATAATCGCCGCCCTTGACGATCACGTCAGGCTTCAGGTGCCTGACGAGGTTGAGCGGCGTATCCTCGGGGAAAATTACGACGAGATCCACGCACTCGAGCGCCGCCAACACGTACGCGCGCTCGGCGTCGCTGCGCATGGGACGCGTCGGGCCCTTGAGGCGACGCACGGATTCATCGCTGTTGACGCCGACTACGAGCGCGTCGGCGGTTTCACGCGCGGCGGTGAGAATGTCAATGTGGCCGGGATGAAGCAGGTCGAACACGCCATTGGTGAACGCTACCCGACCCTTCCTTCCAGCTCTCCACCGCTCGGCCTCCGCCCATGTCGCAATCTTCGTCGCGGCATCTCGAGGCTTCAGAGTCTGCTCACGACCAACGGGTGGAAATGGATGACCCGCTCTTTCTTGAGCGGAAGCTTTATGACTTCGTCGTAGTCGCTCGATATGGTGATGGTGGCCGTCGTCCTCTGGATGGTGATCAGCTCCGCGCCCGGGGGAAGCTGGAGAGAGTCAGCCAGCGCCGACAATCGAGTGGTGATCTGGGCGTCTGTCTTGTCGGTCGAAAACCTCGCCTCCTGCCCCATCGCGTCCTTGAACTCATAGAAGCGGAAATAGGCCTCGCCGAAATCCACTGCGAAGTAGGCTGCCACTGCGAGAATCAGCAAGGGGAGCAGGCAACCGATCCTGCTCTCACCGCGGCGGTTTACCACTGCGACTGCGCCCCTTCAATCAGGGTGTTCACGATCCGGTCGATCGCCACCTTTCTGCCGGCGGGCTCACCCCGCTCCTCGTACTGCCCCTCGGCGAGCAGGCCTTTCCGCTGCCAGAGCGTCTTGCCTGTTACCTGATCGATCATCTCGATGTCGACGACGAGCTGCAATAGGCGCTTCGCCGTCGTCGTCTGCTTATTGTTGGCGCTGAAGCCGATAGGAATGTCGGTCTCGTACCGCTGGATCGTGCCGCGGACGATCGCGCTCGCCTTGGCCTCAGACGCGTCGCGCAATCCGAGCCGATTGTGAAGCTGGCTGCGAAGGGCATCAGTGAGCTCACGCGGAAGTTCTGGTGTTGCCGTCTGGTTCTCGAAAGGAACGATCGCAACCGTCCTTATGTGAGAGGGCAGCCCGCCTCCCGTAAAGCTGTATGGGATGCAGGCGTTCAGCGCAACCAGGACAACACTATAAACTCCAAATCGACGCATCGAAAGATCCAGGTTGGTCTCGGAGAAACGTCAGCTCGAGCCGACGCCTTGCTCCAGGCGCTTCATAGGTCAGCACTCCATCGGCTCCGCGCGTGAGGCTTTCAGTGATTTTTCCCCCGGAGATGTGTTGGAGCTCCACCAGCGTGTCACCCCGAATGCCCACTCTCCACTGCACCGGACTCCCGACGTCGGCCCGGAGCAAGTCGCCGTCAATGCGAACCACCGTATCCGGAAGAGCGGGAATCGCGAGCCGGCCGAGTGCCGCCCACATCATGGGCGACGGTGGAATGTAGCGGCGCGCGAGGTCAGCGTGGGGTGATCGCAACGAGTCACCGATGAGCACGGCTGCTCCGGCTCCGAGTCCGCCGCCGAGGAAGAAGTCGAGTCGCGCGCTGTCCGGCGCGGCGGTGCGCACGGAACCATCACCGCGGGCGGCGATCTCGCCTTCCTCGTATTCCCATTTGAACACGAGATGACGGTGCCCAACCGGTAGCGAGAGCGA
>JAYWBE010000123.1:0-6652 GCA_043781715.1 Gemmatimonadaceae bacterium | reverse complement strand
GAGCAGCGGATAAAACGAGGTGCGAGCCGCGCGTAGCTCCACGGGTCGCGCCGCGTCGAGGACAGCCTGTTCGGTCCATTTCGACGGGTCGGTCTGGTCACGCAGCATCGCGGCAGTCGCGGCGCGATAGAGAGAGCCCGAGTCCACGTGGAGATAACCCAGCTTCTCGGCCACCATCTGCGCGGTGGAAGATTTTCCCGACGCGGCTGGACCGTCAATCGCAATCACGAATGTCCGGCGCGTCATGCCGCCACTCGGCGAATATCTTCCCAGAATCGCGGATAGGAGACGGCGACACACTCGGGGTTCGTCACAGTGATGTGATTCCCCGAAGCCGCGGACAGGATGCCAAACGCCATCGCAATGCGGTGATCGCCCCGCGGATCGATCGTGCCGGACAACTCCCGACGCGATGCGTGGACGCGCAGCCCATCGGCAAGCTCCTCCGCGTCCGCTCCTACCGCGCGAAGGTTTTGCACTACCGCGCTGATGCGATCGCTCTCCTTTACTCGCAGCTCGGCCGCTCCCGTGATCTCGAGATCGACCCCCGCACCCGCCGCGATGCATGCGAGCAGCGGCAGCTCGTCGATGAGCGACGGGACCTCGGCCTCCGTGATTCTGGTGCTCCGGAGCGGAGCCGGGCGAACGCGCAGCGATCCGATCTCCTCGCCGCCGCTGCGGACTCTTGTGGTCTTGTCAAACTGTGCTCCCATCCGCGTCATCGCGTCGAGAAAGCCCGTACGCGTAGGATTGAGACAGACATCAGTCAGCGTCAGCTCTCCACCGCCGGCGAGCGAGGCAAGCGCCACGAAAAACGCCGCTGAAGATGGATCCGCGGGCACATCTATCTCGATCGGAGTGAGCCGGCGCGCGGGTCTCAGGCGGACCTGATTCCCATCGGTTTCCACGTCGGCGCCCATCGCGCGCAACATTCGCTCGGTGTGGTCGCGCGATGGCGATTTCTCCGTAACGCGCACTTCGACCTCCGAAACGAGACCGGCGAGCAGAATGGCGCTCTTCACCTGAGCGCTCGAGCCATGCGTGTCCCAGTCGATGCTTCTCAGGTCTACGCCGTGCACTGTCATCGGCAGTCCATCGCCGTGCTCGAAGTCGAACCTCGCCCCCATGTACGTGAGCGGCTCCGCTATGCGCTTCATCGGGCGCCGGCTCAGGCTGGCGTCGCCCTCGAAGCGCGCCGAGAAGGGATGGGCCGCAACGACGCCGGCGAGGAGACGTGTGGTCGTGCCGCTGTTGCCGCAGTCGAGCGCGCGGCGTGGCGGCAGAAGTCCGCGGATGCCGGCGCCTTTCACTCGCATCTCGCCGGCCAGCGGCGGAATCGCGGCTCCAAGGGCGCGAAGGGCTTCGGCGGTGGCGCGGATGTCCTCCGAATCGAGAATCCCCCGAATGCGCGACTCGCCATCCGCCAGTGACGCAAGAATGAGCGAGCGGTGGGAGATCGACTTGTCGCCCGGCACGCGAATGGTGCCGGACACCTTCAGCGAAGCCAAGATTCGAGCGCCGTCGCCGCGTCTGTTTTCTCGTCGCGGTATTTCACGATCACGGGAGTCTGTAGGGAAATGCCCTGGCTCTGGCCCCAATCACCCTTCACCGCGCGGGCGCCCGGGACGACGACCGCGTTCTCGGGGATGACGAGTGGCTTCCCGTTCTCGGCGCGGTGAACCGTCTGTCGCTCGAGATCATAAACCGGTGTGCCCCTCGTGAGTACGACTCCGGCTCCGATCACCGCCCGCCTGCGCACAACGGTCCCTTCATAGATCCCGCAATTTCCGCCGACGACGACATCGTCTTCCACCACGACGGGAGATGCGTTCACCGGCTCGAGGACGCCCCCAAGCTGCGCTGCCGCGCTGAGGTGGACCCGCTCGCCGACCTGGGCACAAGAGCCGACCAGGGCGTGAGAGTCGATCATCGTACCCGATCCGATGTACGCGCCGACGTTTATGTACATGGGTGGCATGCACACGACACCGCTCGCGACGTAGGCGCCGCGCCTGATGCTCGATCCACCCGGAACGATTCGAACGCCGTCGGCCAGGTTTAGTGGCCGCGGCGGATACGTGTCCTTGTCGAAGAAATAGAGAGCAGCGTCGCCATCGGATGATCGGATCGACATGTCCATCATCCCCCCAACACGAAAGCCGAGGAGGATTCCGCGCTTCACCCACGGCACGGCGTGCCAGTCTCCGGTCGCCGGGTCCTTTTCCGCCGCTCTGACGATTCCCGCTTCGAGGGCATCGAGAAGCTGTCTGACGATGCTCCGCGCATCGTCCGGGAGCTGAGCACCCGCGGGCGTGGATGCGAGCGCATCGACGCGCTTCTCGATTTCCCGGATGCTGGACACGGTCACGCCGTGATGGCGCCCACAGATACGAGAGCGGCGCGCACCGTCGGCTCGAATTTCTCTGCAAGGGGGACAAGTGGCAGGCGAAGAACGTTTGCGATGCGGCCCATCATCGCGAGCGCGGACTTCACTGGAATCGGATTGGGCTCGACGAAAGCGGCTGCCGTCCACTCCGCGAGCTGGTGGTGGATCGCGCGCGCCGCCCCAAAATCTCCCGCCGCGCAAAGCTCCGTCAGCTTGGCGACGAGCTGCGGCGTCGCGTTGGATGTGACGGACACGACGCCGTCTCCGCCATCCACCATGATCTGGAGCGTGAGTGGGTCATCCCCGGAAAGCACCGAGAATCGCGCCGGCCGGTGCCGGATGATCTCACCGATCTGCGCCAGATTTCCGGACGCCTCTTTCACCGCGACGATGTTCTCGTGTTCGGCCAACTCGAGCGTCGTGGCAGCTTCGATGTTGCTGGCGGTGCGGCCCGGCACGTTGTACACGACAATCGGAATTCGAACCGCATCCGCAATCGCCCGAAAGTGCGCTACGATCCCCCGCTGCGGCGGTTTGTTGTACATCGGCGAAGCGTGTAGCAAGTGCGTCGCGCCGGCTGATTCCATCTCGAGCGACAGCGCAATTGCCTTCTTAGTGTCGTTCGATGCAGCCCCGGCGACGACGGGAACACGCCCTGCCGTTTGTTCGACCGTTATCTCGACCACGCGCCGGTGCTCGGCCGTCGTCATGGTCGCGGCTTCGCCCGTCGATCCGCAGGGGACTACAAAGTGGACGCCGCTCGTGATCTGCCAGTCGACAAAGGCGCGCAGTGAGCGCTCATCGATCTCGCCGGATTTGGTGAAGGGCGTAACGAGCGCTGTTCCACAGCCGGTAAGACGCTGCGATTTCATTTCTTAAATGTACGCGGCTCTCGCCGCGGAGAGCGAGTGTCGCCTAACCGCGCGCGGGAAGCTCGAGTACGTCACGCATCGTAAAGACGCCCTGCTTGCCGATGAGCCAGTCCGCTGCTTTCAGCGCGCCCTCGGCGAATACGCGACGGTCCCGCGCCAGATGCGTGAGAGAAAGCTGCTCGAACCCTCCATCGAAAATCACCTCGTGTGTGCCGGGCACGGATCCAGTTCTCACGCTCGTGGTGAGAATCGGTCGCTCCAAAGCCTCGCTCGCTGCCTTGGCGATGGCGATCGCCGTGCCCGACGGAGCGTCCTTTTTCCCGGCGTGGTGCGTTTCGACGATGTGCGCATCGAACTCCCCGAGCGCCCGCATCATAGTGCCGGCGTAGCGGGCGAGCTCGATCAGAACGTTGACTCCGAGCGAAAAATTCGGAGACCATAGGAGCGACGTCCCCGTCTCTTTCGCGATACGCGTCACTTCCGGCAACGAGTCGTACCAGCCCGTCGTGCCGGCGACGACCGGCACTCCCGCGCGGAGACACGCCGTGATGTTTCCAACCGCCGCGTCCGGCTGCGTGAACTCCACCGCGACCTCCGGCTCTCCAAGAGAGAGCGCGGTGATTCCCTTCCCGCCGTCGCTTTCGCGCTCGCCGACGACCGCCGTGACCTTCCAGCCCTTCTCGACGGCCAGCTGCCTGATTGTCTGGCCCATTTTGCCATCACCGACGATCGCAATCCTGCGCCCGCTCATTTGCCCGCTCGCGCGAAGAACGCGTCGTGAAGCCGCTCCATCACCGGATTCAGCTGATCTCCATCCACGATCATCGTGAGGTTTATTCCCGTCGCGCTGAGGGACATCATGTGCACCTTGATTCCGTCGAGCGCGCCGATCGCGCGACCCATCGCTGCGCTATCCTCGCTGATCGCGGCCCCGACCACGGCGACGATCGCGTGATCGCGCTCAACCGAGACGTCGCCAAGCTGCGAAAGGTCGACCACCAGCGACTCCAGTCCCGACGGATCGTCGATTGTTACTGAGACCGAGACTTCCGACGTCGCAACGACGTCGACTGAAATGCCGTTCTTTTCAAAGATCTCGAACACTCGCCGGAGAAATCCTCGCGCGAACAGCATCTTGGCCGCGCCGACCTTCACCACAGTGATGCCGCCCTTGCCCGCGATCGCGCTCACGGCGCGCCGAGGGGCGTCGAACGTGATCCGCGTTCCCTTCCCCTTTGGATTCCGTGAATTGTAGATGAATACGGGAATGCCGAGGCGGACAGCGGGCGCGATCGTATTCGGATGGAGCACCTTCGCGCCGAACGACGCGAGCTCCGATGCCTCGTCGAAGCGAATCTGCTCGATCAGCTTGGATCCTTTGACTACCCGCGGGTCCGCGGTCAACATCCCATCGACGTCTGTCCAGATCTCGATCGCGTCAGCGTGGAGCGCCGCGCCGAGGAGCGACGCACTGTAGTCCGATCCGCCGCGCCCCAGTGTCGTCGTGATTCCCCGGGTCGTGCGCCCGATGAAGCCGCCCATCACCGGCACTTTTCCTTCCTGGATCAACGGCTGCACCAGCTCACGGGCGGCTTCCGCGATCGCATCGGTTTGCGGTTCCGCCGACATGAAATTGTCGTCCGTGACGAAGACGTCGCGCGCATCCATATGCTCCGCCGGAATGCCGCGCAGCTTGAAGAATGCCGCGACGAGATGCGACGAGAGCTGCTCTCCGAACGCGGCGATAGCATCGAAGCTGCGCGGAGTCGCGTGACCGAGCACGGAGAGCGCCTCGGCAAGACTCGCGAGCTCGTCGAAACTCGCGCTCATTTCAGCCGCCACTTCGGACGCTTCGCCGGAAGTGCCAAGGAGTTTTTCGCACTGCTGAAAATGGCGATCCCGAAGCGTCTCTACTCCGCGAAGCGCGCCGATGAGGTGACCTTTTGCCGACTGCTCTCCGATCGCCAGCAGCGAATTTGTCGCTCCCCCGAGAGCCGACACGACGACCGCGGGCTGTCGATCCAGACGACCCTTGACGATTTCGGCGGCGCGTTCGATCGCCTCCGCATCGCCGACCGATGTCCCGCCAAACTTTACGACGATCACGCGGAGTCTAGAGCGCCGTTGGAGGCGAGCAGCTCCGCGTTCAGCACGGACCCGCCCGCCGCCCCGCGAACCGTGTTGTGCCCGAGAGCGACCATGCGCAAATCGAGCACCGCGTCGCGCCGCACGCGCCCGACCGTCACAGTCATTCCCCCACCGGCGTTGACATCGCGCTTCGGCTGCGGGCGATCCGGCGCGTCGGTGACAACGATCGGATGCTCTGGCCGCGTCGGAAGCCCGCGAGTCATCGGCAATCCCTGCCACGACCGCATCGTTTCGATCGCGGATTCGGGCGTCGGCTTCTCCTCGAAGCCGATCGTCATGCAGATCGTGTGGCCGTGTTCCACGGGAACCCGGTTGGTGTGCGCGCTCACCCTGAACATCGCGCTCGTCACCTCGCCGTCCCCGTAGGTGCCGAGCAGCTTCAGCATCTCGCGCTCGAGCTTGGACTCTTCGTCGGCGATGTATGGAATCACGTTGCCGAGTATGTCGAGCGATGGCACGCCGGGGTAACCGGCGCCCGACACCGCCTGCATCGTCGAGAGAAAGAGCTGCCTGATCCCGAACTTCTGATGCAGGGGCGCGAGAGCGACAGCAGCCACCGTGGCCGAACAGTTCGCGTTCGTCACGATGGCGCCACTCCAGCCCCGCCGTTGCCGCTGGCACTCGATGAGAGCGAGGTGATCGCCGTTCACTTCAGGAATCACGAGCGGCACGTCGGGCTCCATCCGGAAATTCTTGGCGTTGCTGAGCACGAACTTTCCAGCCTTGGCGAACGCCATCTCCACCTCGCCCGCCACCGCGGCATCCAGTGCCGAAAACACGATCGGCGCGCTCACGACGCCTGGGTCACAGGCAATCACGCGCCGATTCTGGAGCGCCGGCGGAGGAGGCGGACCTTCCAACCACCGCGTCGCCTCGCCGTATTTTTTCCCCGCGGACCGCTCCGATGCCGCCAGCTCGGCGATCTCGAACCACGGATGTTCGGCGAGCAGCCGCACGAACATCTGCCCCACTGCCCCGGTGGCGCCGAGTACTGCGACCGGCCACTTGCCCTTGCGCTTTCCTGGAATCGGCGGCGTCGTCATCTGGCGAGAAGTGTTTTGGCGAGTTTTTCGTACGTGTCGACGCTGGCCCTCAACGCTTCGACATCGATGTACTCGTCCGGAGTGTGCGCGACATGAATCGAGCCGGGCCCGAACAACAGGGGCTCGCCCCAGTTCGAGAGCAGCGGAATATCCGATGTGTATGCGACCGGACCCGTCTCGAATCCGGGCACCGTCGCGAATCG
>JAYWBE010000122.1:0-2121 GCA_043781715.1 Gemmatimonadaceae bacterium | reverse complement strand
AACGCCTCCCGACGCATCTGGTTTCTGAGGAGACGCTAGCCATGTGCGCATGGCGCAACAAGCGCCTTGTCTGCGCCTGACGGTGGACGACCGCAAATAGGCGGTGAATGGTGGTGCCGGGGCGCACCCGCGGCCTCACGCTGCGTCGTGTATGGTCTTGAGCTGGATGATCTTGAGGCGGCGCGTACTCGCCGGAAGCTTGAGCACAACGGTCTCACCGACGCTTCGTCCCACCAGTGTCTTGCCGATCGGCGACGACATGCTCACGTGACCCTCCTCGAACTCCACGGAGTCGCCGAACACCAGGCTGAAGCTCTCGCGCTCGCCCGTCTTCTCGTCCTGCACCACCACCTGCGAGCCGAGTCCGACCTTGTCGGAGGGAATCTGGGTAACGTCGATCTGCGACAGCTTGCTCAGACGCTGGCGCAGCTGGCCCAGCCGCGCCTGCACGAACTGCTGCCGCTCGAGCGCGGCCTTGTACTCGCTGTTCTCACGGAGATCGCCGAGCTCGACGGCTCTGCGAATCTCCTGCGGCAGCGTGATGCTCAGCTCGTGCTGGAGACGCTGGGCCTCCTCTCCGAGTTTTATCTTCAGTTGTTCGATCATGCGACTCGAGCCTTCCTGAGGTCCAGCGCGTTTATCTAAAAACGAGCGCCCGACCGCGATGAATGGCCGGGCGCCCGCTAGTCCAAGCTAGAGAGTCTGCGCCCGGGAGGCAATCACCCGGGCTACGCGACGGACGGCAACCGTCCTATCGGTGCTGCGGGAGTTTCGAATCCGTGCGGTCGATCGCCGCCGGCTGAGCCGAGGACTTCTCGTACTCCTGCTTCAGCTTCGACATCATCGCTTCCCGCCGGTCGAACAGCCTCTTCAACGGCCGCGGCTGGTGCCGCGCAAAAGCGTAGGACGTGAGCAGCGGCAGCGCGACCGTCGAATCCAGATAGCAAACCACCGCATCCGGCAACCGGTCAGGATCGATCTTGCCCCAGCTCACCGCTTCCGCCGGCGTCGCACCGGAAAGACCGCCCGTATCCGGGCGTGCGTCCGTGATCTGGAGGAAAAAGTCGTGTCCCTTTTCGTCGATCCCGAGAACCTCCTGGATCTGCGGCTCGGTCTGGAGCATGAAGTTCTTGGGGCTCCCGCCACCGAGAATCATGACGCCGCTCTTCCCTCCACCGCGCTTCGCATCGAGAACGAGCGAAGCCGTCTCGTTCACATCGCGGTTGGGATCCAGCACCAGCTTGTTTCCGTCGAGCGCCAGCGCCGCGATGTTCATTCCGATCGAGCTGTCGCCGGGCGACGACGTGTAGATCGGTACCGCGGTGGAGTACGCGGCCGAAAGTAGCGACTTCTGCCCAATGCCGAGTGCCTTCTCCCGCTCGCGGACATATTTGCCGGCGAGATTGTGAAACTCCGCGCTCGACATCGCTCGCTGGAATTCCTTTCCCGTGATGATCTTCCGGAAGAAAGCATCGGTCGAGAGAAGCACGTCGTAGTCGAAGAAGATGTCGTAGATGCGGACGACTCCTTCCTCGCGCAGCACGACGTCGGACTCCTGCGCGTTGCCGCGATGCATCGCGAGCCCGAGCCCGAAGTGCGTGTCGTGGTAGAGATTCGCGCCGGTCGAGATAATCCAGTCGACGAATCCTCCTTCTATGAGCGGAATGAGCGCCGACATTCCCAGCCCTGCCGGCGTGAGCGCGCCGGTGATCGAGAGCCCGACCGTGACATCGGGCTGGAGCATCTTCTCGGTGAAGAGCTGGCACGCTTCGCGGAGGCGCGCGGCGTTGTACGCGAGGTACGTTCCCTCGATCAGCTCGGCGACGGTCTCTGTCCCATCGATGCGGCGAGGATCGATGCGCTGTCCCTTGAGAAAGCGGCTCGCCCCGTGCGCGGTGTGCTGCACTCCACGCTTCTCCCGTTCTTCCGCCGCGAGCTTCTGTTGCGCCTTGGGTCCGGCTGCCGACGCCTTTCCGGGCCGCGACGATTTGAAGCCGCCGCGCTCTCTTCCCTCTCCGTTGGCCTTACTTCCTTTTGCCATCTCGTCCTTCCACGACTTCCTCGAACTGTTGTCCGGCAGTCTTGCCCAGCGACTTGTACGCCGAGATTATCGCCTGCGCC
>JAYWBE010000121.1:0-6698 GCA_043781715.1 Gemmatimonadaceae bacterium | reverse complement strand
GCGTGTGGGCGAGCACTGGAGTCGCGGCGCTGCACTGGGGTCAGGCCGGGTTAGAGGTAGAGCGTCTCGAGCTACGCAACGGAGTGAACGGACGCATTTACGTCAACGGGTTCATTCCGAAACAGGGCAACGCCAATCTCGACATCGCGGTCGACAACCTGAATGTTGGCGACGTGATCGCGTTGACGCAGAGCGGCATCAATGCGAAGGGTCTGTTCTCGCTCAACATCCACGCGACCGGTACGCTCGACAATCCGCAGTTCAAGGGGGCATTCGGCGCGACTGATCTCGTGTACAATGGGAGCACCGTGCCCGAATTGCACGGCAACGTTGAATACGCGAATCAGACGCTCTCCGGGCGTGCTGAAGCGATGCGCGTGGGCAAGCAGCCATTCCTGATCGCCGAGGGAACGGTGCCGATCAATCTGGCGATCACGGGCGTGATGGGATCCAGATTCCCCACCAGCAGGCAGATCGCGCTCAACATCAACGCCGACAGTCTGCCCCTCGATCTCGTGCCCCAGTTCAGCGATTACATCTCCAACGTGAAAGGCCGCGCCAGCGGCTCGTTCAAGGTGGGCGGCAGTCTCAATCGTCCGCAGCTCACCGGGCAATTCGCGCTTCACGAAGGCCAGGCGAGAGTCGTTCCCGCGGGGATCAATCTCACCCAGATCGAAGCATCGATCCGGATGCTGGGCGACACCGTCGTGATCGATTCGGTTGCCGCCTACAGCAAGGGGCGCGTCGTTCTCACCGGAGGCATCGGCGTTGGCTCGGTCACCGCGCCGAGCTTCGCCCTCAAGCTCCAGACGCAGAACGCGCAGGTTCTCAACAACCATCGCGGAGAGCTAAGGGTCAGCGCGAATCTCGCGATGGTCGGGCCATTCAAGGACGCGCACGTCACGGGCGACGTCCGCATTCGCGAAGGGTTCCTCTACATCCCTCCGTCGGAGAACAAGAATCTCGTCGGCCAGGGCGACCCCGCGGTCTTCAGCGTGCTCGACACGGCGATCATGGCTGATCGAGAGCTCTTCCCCACCCAGTCGCCGCTGCTCGCGAATCTGCGGATGGATGTGACTCTGCGGGTGGATCGCGATGTGTTCGTTCGCTCACGCGAGGCGAACGTCGAGGTATACAGCGATGGCGATCTGGGCGTGCACGTCAACCGCGCCAAGGAGACGCTGGTGCTGGACGGGGTGCTCCTCAGCGAGCGCGGCGAGTACACCTTCATGACCCGCAGATTCAACATCAAGCGCGGCTCGGCCACGTTCATCAATTCCACGGAGCTGAACCCGACACTGCAGGGAACGGCGGAGTACGAGGTGAAGCAGCCGAACCGTGAAGCAATCAACATTCAGATCGTGGTCGGCGGGACGCTGCGGACGCCCAACATCTCGCTCACCAGCGACGCGCAGCCGCCGATTCCGCAGAGCGATCTCCTCAGCTACCTCGCGTTCGGACGTTCGTCGTCGTCGCTGGTTCAGCTCGAGGGCTCGGGTCTCACGAACGGCAGTGGCGGCTCGAACCTCGTAGGTGCCGGCGCGGCCCTCGCCAGCCGCCAGCTCGCTGGTATCGCGATCGGTGTCGCCGCCGACCAGTTCGCCGGCGAGGCGGCGCGCTCACTCGGCGTCGACGTGTTCACGATCACTCCGGCCGATGTGCAGACGGATGTCGGCAACTTCCTGCGCGCGACGCAATTCGAGTTCGGAAAGTACGTCAAGTCGCACACTTTCGTCGCAGTGAAGTCGCCGCTCGACCCCAAGGCGCTCGTGCGGCCCGGTATCCAGATCGTTCACCGCTTCGGCGGGCTGCGCGGGTACCGCCTGGAGGCGGGCGTGGATACCCGCTACCTCTTGCGTGAGCCGACCCTGGCGCGGGATCAGACCGTCGCGACGACCAGCGCTTTCGGAGCATTCTTGATTCGAGAGTGGCGTTTTTAGAATTACGGACTGCAACCACTGGCCGACCCACGTGCTCTGGGGTAGCGTTCCGTATGTGTGGACGTGCGACTGTTGTGAATCCCGAGGGGATCACCGAAAAACTGTACGGCTTCACCCGCAAGTTCGTCCCCAGCGACTGGAAGCCGCGTTACAACCTGAATCCGCGTGAAGCAATTCCCGCCGTGTATTACGATCCGTTTTTGAAGCAGCGGGTCCTGCGCGCGATGCACTGGAACCTGATTCCGCCCCATCTCTGGGGTCGGGAGCGGGTCGACTCATTCGACGCCCAGTACTCCACGTTCAACGCCAGAATCGAGACGGTTGCGTCGGCCCCGACCTTTCGCGACGCGTGGAGTACGCAGCGCTGCCTCGTCGTCGTCGATGGGATCATCGAGTGGATCGGTGAGAAGGGGCGAAAGATTCCCCACCTTATTCGGCGGAAGGACCGAACACCGTTCGCGATGGCTGGCATGTGGAGCCGCTGGCGCGGGAGATCGGATGACGATGACGTCTGGTCGTGCACGATCGTTGTGAAGGACGCGGACGACTGGTACCGTCGCTTTCACGATCGCATGTCGATGTTGGTCCCACCTGAGGCTTATGACAAGTGGCTCGATCCGGAACGGAAGAACGGCCAGCTCGACCTGTTGAGCAGCAATCCCTTTCCGAAGGACGAGATGCTGGAGTTTTTTCCTATTTCGCGGCGCGTCAACAATCCTAAAGACGACTCGGCGGAATGTCTCGAGCCGGCAGTCGTTAACTCCTGAGCACTGTCGTTTTCAAGGTGAAGGCTGTATGACACGCACTCCGAGGTTCGCTGGCGGCGTCGAACCGTAGAGAAGGGCGAGGATGACCGGATAGGTCACGCTGGTGTTGCCCGTGACTTGGTCTGGATCGATGATGTCGTGCGGGAGGCGAAACGAGTCCGGAAACTCGAACATCGACACGCGCCCACCGGTGGCCGACCAGTGCGCCACGAGCTCGTCGATTGCGTCGCGACTCACAGTCCCGTCGTTCGCGTTTACCAGCACGCGAATGTCGCGGGCAGCAGGCGCACGTTTGTCCGCGGCACGCCGAACAGCCGCGCCCAGTCGCAACATCTGCCCGACCGCGCGCGTGCTCCAGCCCAGGGTACGATCAGGGCGCAGGCTGTTAGGAGGATCGTTTTTCGAGTAGTTAGGGACTCGCAATGTGAGATTCATCATCGGCGTCGCCACGATGGAGGACATGTGCGCAAGACCGAGTGTGGGAGCGACGATCACCGCCCGGTCGACCTCCGGCCGGAACTGCGCCGTCCACGCGGCCATGTCGCCGCCGAGACTGAGTCCGAGAACGACGACGGTATCGCCGAGGCCGCTCGCAAGATCGATCGCGGCGTCACCGACATCGCGCAGCGCTTCGGCTGTCAAGCGCCCCAGGTCGTCGGCATTTGCTCCCCGGAGTGCGTGCTGGGGGAGTCTCGGGACGAACACATTGTCACCGCTGTCGTAGAGTGTGGCAGCGAGCTGGCGAAATTGACGTGGCGAGTTTGTCAGGCCGTGGAACAACACGAACGCTCGCGGCGTGCGATGAGCGTGAACGAGGATGATCGATTCGCCACCAGTCGCGGCGGGTGTGTCGGCGTGTTGAAAAACTTGTATAAGTTGCGTAGCTGCTTCGTAATCACGCGCTGGTTTCGAGTGAGGCCTTAGGGAGCGGACGCTCGTAGGCAACACCGCCGCTAAACCCAGATACAGCACGGCGGCCCGCCAGAGGATTCCGAAAGCACTCATACGACCTCTTTTATTCAGATCCAGCGACCAATGCGGGCGAACCATTGCCGGCGCCCGGTGGTCGAGAGACCGTACTGCAGGCGGATCGGCCCGATTGGCGAGTCCGCGCCGATGCCGACCCGTGCACCGAACAGCCACGCACGTCCGAACGCGCGGTCGGCGTTCCTGCTCACCGTTCCGGTCATCGCCGTGATCTGTGTGTTCAGCGGTCCGTACAGATGACGCGCGGCATCGAGCATGTACGATGCAGTCGATGTCCCGATTGACTCGCCCACGTTCAGACCGGGAAATCCTTCGGTTCCCCCCAACGGAAACCAGGCACTGTACGGCGCCTCATTACTCGTTGCGCCCGCGCGAATGGTGCTGGTGAATCGTGCGACGGAGGTCTTCGTAAGCAGAGAGAAACGCGCGCTCGCGCGTCTATAGCGCTGATTCCACTCCAGATCCAACCGGCCGAACTGAGGCCTCGTTTCGTCAGAATGATCGACCCGCAACGCCACGCCGATCGTGGTCGGCGTGCGTGCTGAATCTGCGAGTCCGCCGTGCCATCGCCGAACCAGCGCTCCCGTCTGCACTGTCCAAGCTGCACTGACGGGCACGTCGACACCGAGTTGCAGCAGTTGTTCCGACACGGCCGGCAGCTCCACTTTGGCTGACAGGCCGCCCGGCCCTTCGACGAAGAGAGGCTCGCGCTCCCGACCCGCCAAGAGCAAGGCGAAAGGACTGACGGAATACCTCACGTCGTGGTCTGATCGTCGAAGAGAAATGAAACCCTCCTGACGTCGGGACCCCAGTGTGAGTCTGCCACCGCTCTCCAGCGCTGGGAATCCATGGCGAAGGATGGCGTGTCGGTTGGTGAGCGCGACCCAGGCCTGAGCGCCGAGATCGTTGTCGTAAGCTCCTCCCACTCCGACCGTACGCTGGTCCGCCCATCGTACGATCGGATCAAACGCGACGGAGTCGCCGGTGCCGCGTTGCGGCGAGAGCCAGAGTGCTCTCAGTATGCCGGACGTGCCTGCACGAGCCAGGCGTGCCTGAACGGTGTCGAGCACGAGGGGAGTGCTGTCGGGAGTGGGGCTCGCTGAAGACCACCGAAGCCACATCGGCAGTCGCGACTCAGTTGGCCTAACAGCACTTCGAAGAAGTTCCACGGTGCCCGGTGCGGCGTTGTGCGTGACGATCGCGGACGACACGGGAGGAAGGGGATGCTCGACTCGTACTCGCCGTGGAAGGCACGAGGACGACGGAATTCCCCGAGCGGCGGCGGCTCCACGCTCGATCAAACGGGCGACAACACCCGCGGAGAAATCGAGGTTGGGTATGTCCGAGACGTTCGTGCTTACTTCGACGTCGCCTGGTCCGAGCGGAGGGTGGGCATCGAGGAAGATGCGATCTATCAACATGTCGAGCGTTCCGCCCGCGGCGGCGCCCCTCGAGGTGCTGTCACTCGTCCCGCTGCCATCGAGACGCGACAGGATGACACGCGTCGCACCGAGCTCGCGTGCGAGGCGCACGGGGACATTCTCGCTGAGTCCGCCATCCACCAACTGTCGGCCATCGATAGTAACCGGCTCGAAGACGAACGGGATGGCGACACTTGCACGGATGGCTTGCGCGAGGTCCCCATGATCGAGCGTCACCCGCACCCCGGTGTGAAGATCTGTTGCGACGGCGCGGAATGGTATCGGAAGCGAGTCGAAACTGCCGCGCGCGATCAGGTCGCCTCGCACGAGCAGAGCACTCAACAAGAGATTGATCGCGCCCTCATCGGCAAGGCTCGTTGCGACGGCAAAGGTTCCCTCTTCCTGTCGCAGCAGCATGATAGGCGTCGGCTCGCCGGGAAGTTGGCTGCCAAGCAGCGATGCCCCCGAAGCACCCGAGATCGCGAACGCGCGCGGCGCGCGCGGCGCGTATCGCCCGATGTACGCACCGATATTGAACTGCCGGGTCAAGCGCTCGATCTCGACGCCCGAATAGCCGCTCGCGTACATCCCGCCGACGATGGCCCCCATACTGGTGCCGACCACGATGTCAGGCACGATTCCGAGCGAGTCCAGCATCTTGATCACGCCAACGTGTGCCATTCCCTTGACACCGCCGCCAGGCAGGACAAGTGCGACCTTTCCGCCGCTCGTGGCTGGGCACGTCGATGTAACTGGCGATTGCGCTCCGCTCCACGCCCAGATTGGAGACATCAGAAGGATGGCGACGAGCGCGCGTGAAGCCGTCGCGAGCGAGAACATCCTCGAAACCGGGGCGTTCATTGGAAACCGCAGCAACTTCAAGACCTGCCGGTTGCTCCGTACTCGTCCCACAGCGTCGCCATCGCCAGCATCCCCCGGCGGAAATTCTCCTCGCTCAGCCACTCGTCGGGCGCGTGCGCATTCTCGCCTGGTAGTCCAAAGCCCACGAGGAGAACGGGCGCGCCGAGTATGCGCTCGAAGTCGCCGACGACGGGGATGGAGCCGCCTTCGCCCGTGATTACCGGTTCCTTCCCGAACGCCGCACGCAACGCGCTCCGCGCTGCATCGTAGATCGGTCCGTTCAGCTCGGCGCGCCAAGGGCGTCCGCCGTGCAGATGCTGGACGGTGACCTTCACTCCCTTCGGCGCGACCTTCGCCACGTGTGCCTTCATCAGCCTTTCGATCTCGGCCGGATCCTGATCGGGAACCAGGCGGCAGCTCACCTTCGCCATCGCCTTGGCGGGCAGCACAGTTTTCGCGCCTTCCCCCGTGTATCCACTGAGCTGGCCGTTCACCTCGCAGGTGGGGCGAATCCAGAGCTTCTCGAGAGTCGTGTACCCTTTCTCCCCGCCAAGCGCATTCACGCCAGTTTCCTTCATGAGAGTCTTGTCGTTGAACGTCAGCGAGCGCATCTGCTTCCGGACCTTCGGATCCCACACACGCACCTTTTTGTAGAATCCGGGAATCGCAATGCGGCCATCCTTGTCGTGGAACGTCGCGAGGATGCGCGCGAGCGCCATCGC
>JAYWBE010000120.1:0-18987 GCA_043781715.1 Gemmatimonadaceae bacterium | reverse complement strand
TCGCGTCAAAGAGGCGATCAACCGCCAGGGACGCGAGCGATGTTGCGAACGGGACCGGCACTTCCTTGGTCAACGCGTACGCTCTGGCAATCTCGCCCGCGCGCGCTGGCACCACGTTGTTCACCATCATCCCTACGGCCGTCGCGCGCCAGAGCGGGCCAAAGGGAAGCTTGCCGGCGACGGGCTCGAGAATCGTCTGCCACCTGCGCGCCCGCAGAGCGAAGATCGCCGTCGCGCAGAACATCGCCCCGGCGATGAGCAGGGGATCAGCTTCCGAGAGTCTGTGCGCTACTTCAGTGGGGGAGATTCCATGGAGCGTCCAGTAGATAAGCGCGGCGCTCAGCACCGCTCCGAGTGCGGCGCGCCATCCTGGTCGCAACGGCTAGCCTGCCGCCGCGAGCTCCACCAGATCGACGAGCTCGTCCACGAGCGCGCGTGTCGGCGGAGTTCCACTCTTCTTAAGGGCGCGACGAATCTCGGCGGCGCGGTCGATGGCGCTTTGTCCGCGGTAGAGCAGCTGCTGAATCGGGACGAGGTCGGCCACCGGCGGCTGTGGCCCCGAGTTGCGGGTCTCGAGCCCGCGCATCGTTGCCAGGCTGGAGTTCAAAACGTCCCGCAGCTCCTGGCCGCGAGGCGGAGTTCTCGGGGGCGGCGGCGGCACTTCGCGCGCGGGAGTCGGGACGCGCTTCACTTCCGGAGACAGAGTTCCGGGGCCGATGCCGACGCTCTGCTCACGAAGCTGCTGCTCGTAGTGAGTCTTGGGATTCGGAGCGACGTAGATGATGTGCTGCCCGTCGTCGTTGTAGAAAAGTTGCGAGATGGGAACGATCAGGTCTTCCGTCCGCTCCTTGCGCACGGGCGCGAACGGCGCCAAGCGCCGCAGACTTTCCTCCACTCGAGCATCCTGATCGGCGCCCCAGGTACGCACCGATCTCACCAGCAGCTTCAGGTCCTCGATCGCGCCGACGAGCGAGCGCTGAAGCTCGGGCTCCCACTTGGTCGCCCCATGGACGACGCCTGACCCGATCCGCTCAACCGTCATCGCGACCTGAACGATCCCACCCGCCTTTGCCATCGTCGCGCTGCCGCGCAGCCCGCGCGCGGCAGCGGCGAATTGCGTCGCATCGGAAGGCTCCATCCCTTTCTTTGCGGCCAGCGACTCGAGGCGCGTGAGATACTCACTCGCCTCGAGAGAAAAAAAATCCAGCAGCCGGCCCGGCATCGTCATCAGCGCATTCTCCAGTTCACATCCGAAAGGTGGGCGGTTTGGGGCTCACAGTCAAAACTCGCCCCATTATGACGACCGAGCGGCGAGCATGGCTTCGCGCATCTCCTTCACCGCCCGATCCAAACCGATGAACACGGCTCTGCTGATGATCGAGTGGCCAATGTTCAGCTCTTCGATTTCAGGAATCGCGGCGACCGGTCCGACATTCTTCACTGTGAGGCCGTGGCCCGCGTGCACCGCCAGCCCCAGATCCGCTCCTATCCGCGAGGAATCGAGAAGCGCGCCGATAGTCTTCTCCGAGTCGGGCTGGTGCGAATATGTCCCTGTGTGCAGCTCGATCGCGGGAGCCCCGAGCTTCTTCGACTGCTCGACCGCGGCCCGCGTGGGATCGATGAAGAGGCTGACGCGAATGCCGGCGTCGGTGAGCGCTTCGATCGCGCCTCTGATGCGCGTCGGCTCGCTGAGGATGTCGAGTCCGCCCTCGGTCGTGACTTCATCCCGGCGCTCCGGCACCAGTGTCACCTGCTCCGGCTTGATGCGACGCGCCAGCTCCAGCATCTCGGCCACGCATGCCATCTCGAAATTGAAATACGTTCGAACTTTTTCTTTGAGGCGCATGACATCGGCGTCCTGAATGTGGCGCCGGTCCTCGCGTAAATGCGCGGTGATCCCGTCCGCTCCGGCGGCTTCGCACGCAATCGCGGCCTCGACAGGGTCCGGCTCAGCTCCGCGCCGAGCCTGCCGCAACGTTGCGACGTGGTCGATATTGATATATAGGCGTTGTTGCTTTGCGCGCATTGTCACAGTCCCTAGGTCGCAGCTCTATCCAGTGGAGAATTCTATCGTGTCATTTAGAAAAGTCGCCGGCTTATTCCTTCTTGCCGCCTGCTCGAGCGCTACCCAGAAAATGGGCAGCAACGGACAGATCACAGGCGCTCCCTCGGCGCAGCTCGCCGTCGACGAGTTCCTGAAGGCCGTGAACGCGAAAGACCTCCAGGCAATGTCCACCGTATTCGGCACCAAGGACGGTCCGGCCCGCGAGACGATGGACCGCACCGAGCTCGAGAAACGCGAGGTCATTCTTGCCTGCTACTTCAATCACGACAGCGCCCGCGTTCTAGGCGAGGCGCAGGGCTTGGGGGGACACCGTGAGATTCGCATCGAGTTGAGGAAGGGAAATCTGGCACGAGAGACGACCTTCTACGCGATCAGGGGTCCGGGCGGCAGATGGTACGTCGACAACATGGACATTGCGTCCGTGCGCGACTTCTGCGGCAATCCCGGAACTTCGACACGACGTCAGTGATCTGACAGCTCGACCAGCACCCCGCCGGTGGATCTGGGGTGCAGGAAAGCAATGCGCTTTCCCTCCGCACCAATGCGCGGCTTCTCGTCTATGAGTTGAACCCCCGCGCGCCGGCAGCGCTCCAATGTGGCGTCGAGATCGTCAACTGAAAAGCAGATGTGATGAATGCCCGGTCCGCGCTTCGCCACGAATCTCGCGATCGGCGACGCCGGGTCGTCCGCCTCGAGAAGCTCTACCATCGGCTCGCCGGCGCTGAAGCCAACAATGCTGGCCCCGTCAGCGTCATCGAGGCCGACCTCGGTCAATCCCAGCACGTCCCGGAAAAAGGCAACGCTCGACGGCAGCGCTTCGACTGCAATGCCGATATGGGATACGCGGGTGCCACGCCGAGTTGATGGGGTCATTAAGTTTAAAGATGAGGGGGGCAACGTCCCCGCGGCAAACTAACTGGCGAAGCCCCGCGGGGTATCCTGCGGTTGGAGATATAAAATGTCGAACGCAGTTGAAGTGAACGACTCCGATTTCGAGGTGCAGATCGAGCAGCACAAAGGTCTCGCCGTCGTCGATTTCTGGGCGGCCTGGTGCGCACCGTGCCGCATGATTGCACCCGTGCTGGATCAGCTGGCGATCGAATATCAAGGCAAGGCGAAGGTCGCGAAGGTCGATGTGGACGTGAACATCAAGACCTCGACCAAGTTCAACGTTAGATCGATTCCCGCGATTCTCTTCTTCAAGGACGGAAAGCTCGTCGATCAGGTGATCGGATTCGTGGGCAAGCCCGCGCTGGCGGAGAAGTTCAGGCAGCACGCGGCCGCGTAATCAGCGGAGTCCGTCGCCAGACGACTCATGAGCTCCGCAAAGGCCGCGGCGCGAGCCGAGCCAGGGGTACTCTATCTGGTGAGCACTCCCATCGGCAATCTGGGAGACATGTCACATCGCGCGGTCGAGGTTCTTTCCTCGGCCGCGCTTGTCATTGCGGAGGACACGCGCCACTCGCGCCGCCTGCTCGACCACTACCGCATCACGGTGCCGCTGAGCTCGTACCACGAGCACAACGAGGCGAAGGAGACTCCGCGGCTCATCGCCCGACTCCTCTCGGGCGATTCCATCGCTTTGATATCCGATGCTGGGACGCCGCTCATCTCCGATCCCGGCTCGCGCCTCGTCGCCGCCGCGCTCGCGGCCGACGTGCCTGTCGTCCCGATTCCGGGCGCATCGTCGGTCATGGCGGCGCTCGTTGGATCAGGGCTGCCGCTCGAGCGATTCACATTCTTTGGATTCCTGCCGCGCAAGGGAAGAGAGCGCGCCGAGATCATGGCCGAGATCGTTGATTCCCGTGGGACCGTTGTGGTGTTCGAAGCGCCGAATCGTGTCGCCGCCACCCTCGAAGCGTTGGTCGAGGCCGGAGCCGGCGAGCGACACGCGGTCGTCGCGCGAGAGCTCACCAAGCGCTTCGAGGAGTTCAAGCGTGGCAGCGTCGCGGAGCTGGCGAGCGTATACGGTAAGGTGGACCCGAAGGGCGAAGTCGTGCTGGTGATCGCGGGAGCGGAAGCGCGCACAGTCAATGAGAGCGAGCTGAACGACGCGGCGAATAAACTCCGCGCTGCCGGAAAATCTCCTCGCGATGTCATGGACTACCTCGTCTCGGCCCTCGGCGCATCACGGAACGCGGCGTACAAAATCGCGCACGAGAGTGAGACGTGAGCGCGCCGCCAAACACGAGTCTCGAGCAACTATACGCCCTCTACAGGTGACCAACTGAGATGCCCGCCACAAAATTCCGCCCCGGAAAAATTGTCTGCGTCGGACGCAACTACCGCGAGCACGCAAAGGAGCTGGGAAATGAAGTCCCAAAGGAGCCGCTCATCTTCCTGAAGCCGCCCTCCAGCGTGGTCTGGGAAGGCGAAGCAATCGTGCTGCCTGAGGCTTCGTCCAGGGTCGAGCATGAAGGCGAGATCGGCGTCGTCATAGGGAAGACGCTGAAGCGAGTGTCTGAAGGTGATGCGGCTCGTGGAATCAGAGCGATCATCGCGGTCAACGACGTGACGGCTCGCGACCTCCAGAAAACCGACGGACAGTGGACTAGAGCCAAGGGTTTTGATACCTTTTGTCCTCTGGGAGAGGAGTCATCAAAGCTTCCGGACCTCGACAGTCTCACCGTCGTCACCCGGGTGAACGGCGTCGAGCGACAGCGGGGGAAAAGCAGCGAGATGGTCTTCTCGATCCCATCCCTCCTCGCATACATCTCGCGCATCATGACATTGGAGCCAGGGGACCTCGTCGCAACTGGAACGCCATCGGGTGTGGGACCACTCGCCCCTGGTGACGTCGTTGAGGTAGAGATCCCCGGTGTCAGCCGCGTGAGCAACCCCGTTCAGGAGAGCCGATAGTGCCCGCCTATACCAACCGACTGCTCAGCCTTCCCGAGTATCCTCTCGCCAAGATTCCGGAACAGAAGCGCGAGCTCATCGCTCGCGGAGTGGACGTCATTGATCTCGGCGCCGGCGACGCGGACCTCGCGCCGCCCCCCGCCGTGATCGAGCGAATCGCTGAAGCCGCGCGCATACCAACCATGAGCCGCTACGGTTTCGCTCTGGGACTGGTCGAGTACCGCGAAGCGGTCGCGAGATTCATGAAGCGAAGATTCGGGCAGGATTTCCATCCGATCAAGGAAATCATCCCCCTCATCGGATCGAAAGAGGGGATTTCGCACCTGGCCTTCGCGTATCTCACGAAGGGTGACTACTCGATAGTGCCCGAGCCCGGCTACAACTCGTACCTGGGAGGTACCTTGCTGGCCGAGGCGACGCCTTACAAGTACCCGCTGCGGCCCGAAAATGGATTCCTGATCGACCTCGACAAGATTCCGGCTGAGGTGCTCAAGAAGACGAAGATCCTGTACCTCAACTATCCGAATAACCCGACTTCGGCGACCGCTCCCACGGAGTATCTGGAGGACATCGTTCGCCGCTGCAAGGAACTGGATATCCTGCTGGTGTATGACAATGCCTATTCCGAGCTCGCCTACGACGGGTACGTGCCTCCGAGCATCTTCGAGATCAAGGGTGCGCGCGACGTCGCGATCGAGTTCCACTCGATGTCCAAGACTTACAACATGACGGGTTGGCGTTGCGGGTGGGCGTGCGGTAAGCAGGAGTTCGTTGGTGCGCTGGGGAAGGTGAAGTCGTTCATCGACACCGGGACTTTCATGGCAGTTCAGGCAGCCGCGGCAACCGCGCTGGACAAGTGCGCTGATTGGATTCCGACGAATGTCGCAGCCTTCAAGGAGCGCCGTGACGCGGCGGTCGAGGCGTTCTCGGCCGCCGGCTTTCCCGTGGCCCGGCCCAAGGCCACGATGTACATCTGGTGCCCGCTCCCCAAGAACATTCCGAGCGCCGTGTTCGGCGAGCGCCTGCTACAGGACGAAGGCGTGATCGTACTTCCGGGCTCTCTATTTGGTCCGGGTGGCGAAGGATTCTTCCGCGTGTCGTTCATCACATCGCCTGACCGCCTGCGCGAAGCAGCAACTCGCGCGGGGCGCGTTCTCAAGCGTCTGCAAGCGCAGGCTGGAGACGACACTCACTCGGGCCGCCATCAGGAAGAGCCACAGGGCATGGCGCGAGCCTGATGATTTTCCGCCGCGTCGCGACTGAGCCCGAAGCGCCGAGGAGGAAGGTATCCACTTCTTTCCTCGTGTCGCTCGGCGTGCACGTCATCGTCACGATCGCGTTCATGCGGATGCTGATTTTGAACGCCGATTTCTCGACGAGTCAGAAACGCGAGGCGGTCCCTGAGCAGCGTGTCGGATTCGTGAGGTTGGCGCAGCCCGGTGAGAAGCCAAAGCCTGGCAAGAGCGGAGGTGATGGGCGCCCAGAGAAATCGCGTGAAATTCACGTGACGGCGCCCACGTCAGTTCCCACAACTATTCCGGCTCCATCAACCGCGGTGACGAAGCCGACTGAGGAAGGCGGGACCGGTCCGCTAGTTGGCGGCGGAGGTCCGGTGCGCGGAGTTCGTCCGTCTTATTCTGACGGACGGCTCTGGAGTCCGCCATCGCCGATCATCGCGCCTCCGAAGACTGTCGCGCAGACGATTGACAGTCTCATAGCCGACGCGATTGCGCCCTACAACGATTCCGTCGCGGCGGCGGCGCAGCGACGCGATCCGACCGATTGGACTATCGAGAAGGGCGGCTACAAGTGGGGAATCGACAGGCGGGCGATCCGACTTGGTCCCGTTTCGATTCCGACGGCGCTGCTCGCGATGCTGCCGCTCAACATCCAGGGGAATCCGACAACGATGGAGCGCGATCGCACCTACGCCGCCATGAATCGCGATATCACCTGGCACGCGCAGCAGGCGATCAACGACGCGGATTTCATGAAGGCCGTTCGCAGCATCCGGGAGCGAAAGGAGCGTGAACGGGCAGCCGCGCTCGCCGGTTCCTCCTCGAAGGACGGCTCCGGGGACCAGCGCCAATAGGCGCCTTCCAGGGCAGCGGAGTTCAGGCGCTCACGCCACCGCGGTACGTCCGGGCGTTTGTGACCTAACAACTGGCAACTATGCGTCTGATACCTCGCATCCCGCTCTTTTCTTATTCTTGAAGAAGCTTCTTCCGCCACCAACCCACGATTCGACCCTACGAGAACTGCGCGAACCCAACGGTATTCCCACCCGGCTCGCGCACGTATATCTCGGTGCTGCCGTAGAAAGTGTCGTGCCTCGGCTTGACCACGGGCGCGCCCTCGAGAGACTTTGCCACGGTGTCGAGATCCGCAACCGTGATGAAGAGCGCGACCGAGTGTCCCATGAGCTCGCCCGCTGATCCGGGCTGCTCGCTGATTACGCTCGCGCGCGTCTGGTACATGATCTCGATGCCCGCCTTCTGGACGCTGGCGAATATGAGCTTTCCGTCCGGGCCGGGGACCTGATTCGTGACCTCGAACCCGAGGCGATCAGTCCAGAACTTGATGCAGGGCTCAACGGCCTCCACGATCAGCACCGGGGTCAGTTGCTTGAGCGCGGGAGTGGGCATGCCCGAGGAATCGGTTTTCCCTTCAGCCATCGTTGCACCTCAGATTGGTACCCCACCTTAACGAAAAAACGGCCGGCCTGCGAGGCCGACCGCTCAAGTTCTCAGGTTGATCGCGCTACGACTGCGTCGAGTTGCCGCCCTGGTTGGCGTCGAAGCCGGGACGGAAGACTCCGCAGATGACGCCCAGGATTCCGAAGTCCATGCCAGCCTGCACCGCGATATCCCGCTCGGCGGGATTGGCTGCCTCGAGCACCACTGAGCCGCCGCGTCGGGTGTAGGTCTTGACGGTCGCGTCCTCTCCGAGACGGGCTGCAACGATGTCCTGGTCGCGGGGATCCTGCTTCGGGTTGACCATCACATAGTCGCCGTTGTTGATGCAGCGGCCGACCATGCTGTCGCCCTTGACCTTGAGAAAGAACACCTCGTCGGAAGGGACGAAGCGGCGATCGATGGTGATGAATCCCTGCCTGTGCTCGGGGAGGAGCGCCGGCTCACCGGCGTGGATTCTTCCGTAGAACGGGATGGGCTGGGTGCGAAGCGCGGCGCCGAAGCCGAGGAGATTGACTCCACGCGATCTGGCGGGGTCTCTCTCGATGTATCCTTTTTTCGCGAGTGACTGGAGCAGGTCGGAGACGGTCTTGGTCGACTTGATCTTGAACTGCTTGCCGATGTCCCGAATGCTGGGCTGGTACGTGTTCTCGGCAGTGAAGTCGAGAAGGTAGTGATATACCGAGCTCTCAATCTTCGTTAACTGCTCGGCCATCTTAGGATCCTTGAAAGGGCGAGACGGGGCCGCGGTCCGGCGGCTTGGTGAAACCGTAATGTGTGTACGAAACCGTACCTGGTCAACAGTTTGTTGGGTTCCTGAAAGGTTGTCACCCGGCCAGCGCCGTCAGGGCCTTGTCGATGCGTTTTAGGGACAGGTCGCGGCCCATCTGAATCAGCATCTCGAAGATGCCTGGACTGACCGGAAGGCCCGTTAAGGCCACCCTGAGTGGCTGAAAGACCTTACCAGCCGTGATTCCGCGTGACTCCGCCAGACCTCGAAGAGAGGTCTCGAGCGGCTCTGTCTGCCAGTCGGACACCTTCGAGAGAGCTTCACGCGTGGCGCGCAGGAGGGCCTCGGCCTCGGCCGGATCCTTCCAGTTCTTGGCGACGGCCACCGGATCGTACTCGATGTCTTCGAGGAAATACGGGCCGGCCTGGCGCACGATGTCGTCGATCGTGCGCGAGCGGACGCGCAGCAGATCGAGCAGCCGGAAATACCAGTCACGCCTCTCTACCAGATCTTCCTCGGTGGCGAGACGTGCCGTCACAATGGCGGGCGTGACGCGCGGCTCCAGCTCCTCGAGCGGAATCATCGAGAGATGCTGTCCATTCATCCATTCGAGCTTCTGTGGGTCGAAAATCGCCGCCTTTTTCTGGAGGCCATCGACGCTGAAAAGCTCGATCATCTCGGGAATGGTCATGATCTCGCGGTCGCCGCCCGGCGACCAGCCGAGGAGCGCAAGAAAGTTCAGCAGCGCCCCGGGGAGAAGCCCGTAGTGCTGGTAGTCTCCGACCGCCGTCGCGCCGTGGCGCTTGCTCAGCTTCTTTCCGTCGAGCCCGTGAATCATCGGCAGGTGCGCGAATGTCGGCAGCGACGCGCCGAGCGCGCGGTAGAGCAGAATCTGCTTCGGGGTGTTGGAGATGTGGTCATCGCCGCGCATCACGATGGTAATCCGCATCGCGATGTCGTCGGACACGACGGCGAGGTTGTAGATCGGCGTCCCGTCCGAACGGAGAATGACGAAGTCCTCGATGTCCTTGTTCGGGAACGCGATCCGCTCGTGGACCATGTCGTCCCACTCGGTCGTGCCTTCGGGAACTCGGAAGCGAACAACGTAGGGCTCTCCCGCGGCGACTCTGCGCTCCACCTCCTCGCGTGGCAGACGCTCGCAGCGTCGGTCGTACTTGAACGCCTCCTTGCGCGACTCCGCTTCGCGACGGCGCGCGTCGAGCTCCGCCGGCGTGCAGAAGCAACGGTACGCGTTTCCATTATCGAGGAGTGTTTTGGCGTCGGCCTGATGGCGCGCGAGATTGGCGCCCTGGTAGACGACGACGTCGTCCCAGAGGAGGCCCAGCCACTCCATTCCATCGAAGATCGCCCGCGTGCTCTCGTCGGTGCTCCGCGCCTTGTCGGTGTCCTCGATACGGAGGAGGAACTCTCCGCCGAATTTGCGCGCATACAGCCAATTGAAGAGCGCCGTGCGCGCTCCACCGACGTGGAGATATCCCGTCGGCGAAGGAGCGAAGCGGAGCCTGGGTCTGGTGCCTGTTGTCATCAGCGACTCGAGAATGAAAAGCGGGTCCACACTGGATGCGCGGACCCGCCAAGCGGAGAGAGAGGGATTCGAACCCTCGATACGCGTTTCCACGTATGCCGGTTTAGCAAACCGGTGCCTTCAGCCTCTCGGCCATCTCTCCGGGAGAGTTTCGGAAGTTATTGGCGCTGAGAGCGTTGTACAACCCTTCGCGGAGAGCTGACCGAGGCGTGGATAGAAAATCACACTTCAACTTCAACTGAACGGGATGCGAGGAGTCAGAGGCAGAGGTGCCAGTTGGCAGTTACCACCTCAGGACGGATCGTTCGACGCCGCTGGCGGAATCGCTTGCACGCGTGCATCAATTTGGAGAACGCATCGCTGGAGGGTGAGATGGTTACCCCGTACGCTCGCGGTCTGGCCAAACTACTTCCCGCTCTCGGCTTGATCGCCGCTGCTGCCTCGCCGCTGGCCGTCGTCGAGTATCAGATCCCCCGCCACCAGGCCTTCCCGCACGATCCTGCCGTCGGCAGCGATGGCATCGTCTGGTACACGGACCAGCAGAACAGCTTCATCGGGCGGCTTGATCCGGCTACCGGCAAGATCACCGACTATCCGACGCCTACGCCCGCCTCGGGACCGCATGGAATTGTCGTGGCTCCGGACGGAGGCGTCTGGTACACGGCGCAGCGGATCGCCAAGCTCGGGCGCCTCGATCCAAAGACAGGACATATCGAGGAGTATTCGCTGCCAGCGGCCGCGCGCGATCCGCACACTCCGCTCATTCGAAAGGGAATGGTCTGGTTCACAGTTCAACAGAGCAACGTGTACGGTCGGTTCGACCCGCGGACGCACGACGCCAAGGTGTGGACCGTGCCGACGAACCGCGCGCTCCCTTATGGGATGGTCAATGCACCCGACGGCTCGATCTGGGTTGCGTTGTTTGGAACCAACAAGCTGGGACGGATCGACGGCGAGAGCGGAGAGCTTCGCGAAATCACTCTGCCGGAAAGCGGCGCGCGCCCACGACGCCTCGTCGTCGACGAATCGGGCATCGTGTGGTACAGCGATTTCGCCCGCGGCTACCTTGGCTCGTACAACCCGAAGAGCGGCGCGTTCAGGGAATGGCTGTCGCCCGGCGGCGCCAGCTCCGCGCCCTATGGAATCGCGATCGCGCCCGACGGACGGATATTCTACGACGAAGCGCGCTCCGGAACGATCGTCGCGTTCGATCGAAAGACGGGAAAAATGGAGACGATCAAGATCCCAACGCCGGGCTCGATCGTTCGGAACATCGCCGTAGACAGTACACGGAGCCGCATCTGGCTCGCGTTGAGCGGCACCGGCCGCATCGGCAAGATCGAGCTCAAATGATGACCACCACCGAGGCATGGAAATGAGACCGTCAGCACGTCCACTCGCATTCTTCTTCTCGTTTTTCATTACGGCTGGTGTCGCGCAGCTGCACGCGCAGGCAGCGGACCCCGCGCCGAGCAGTTCGCTGGGTCTCCCGCCCTCCGCCACGCGTCCCGGCCGCGATCCGAATCAACCGATCGACGAAGAGTACACGCGGAAAATCCGCGAGTACACGACGGAGCCGTTCTTCCTGTCATCACTCATCGACTATTTGCCCGCGTCTGCCACGGTGCCAACTCCGAAGGTGGTGCTTGGTGACATCGCCGGTGCGCGCAACAATCTGCCCTACTCGAAAGAGGTCTACACCTACATGCGCATGCTCGCCAAGGCGAGCCCGCGGGTGAGAGTGTATTCGATTGGGACGACCGAAGAGGGACGGGAGATGATCGCGGTCGCCGTCGCATCGGAATCCTTGTTCACGAATCTCGACCGGAACAAGGCGAATCTTGCGAAACTTGCTGATCCGCGCTCGATCAACATGGACGATGCAGAGGCGGCGCGGCTCGCCACGCAGACGACGCCCGTCTACTACATTACGGGCACCATTCACTCGCCGGAATCGGGAGCCCCGACGGCACTGATGGAGCTCGCGTACCGCCTGGCGGTGGATGAAAGCCCGTACATCAGGAACATCCGGGACCATCTCATCACGCTCATCACACCCATCGTCGAAGTGGATGGACGCGATCGACAGGTCGATCTCTTTCGCTGGCGAATGGCGCACCCGGGTGAGACCGCTCCGCCACTTCTTTACTGGGGACACTACGTCGCGCACGACAACAACCGCGACGCAATGGCGCTGACGCTCAAGCTCTCACAGAACGTTCTCGACGTGTATCTCGAGTGGAAGGCGCAGGTGCTGCACGATCTGCACGAGTCGGTTCCGTATCTCTACGACAATACCGTCGGCGACGGGCCGTACAACGCCTGGCTCGATCCGCTGCTCACGAACGAGTGGCAGATGATCGGCTGGAACAACGTGCAGGAGATGACGCGACTTGGAATGCCGGGCGTCTTCACCCACGGAAACTTCGATACCTGGTCGCCCGGCTATCTCATGTTCATGGCGGCCACGCACAACGGCATCAGCCGTCTTTATGAGACGTTCGGAAACGGAGGGACCGCCGAAACGGTCGAGCGAACGCTTTCTCCCACTGAGACGTCGCGGACGTGGTACCGGCAGAGTCCGCCGCTACCCAAAGTGAAGTGGTCGCTCCGCAACAACAACAATTACGAAGAGACCGGCTTGCTCGTCTCGCTCAGCTATTTCGCCAACAACCGTCAGCAGTTCCTCGAGAACTTCTACGAGAAGAGCAAGCGGTCGATTCTCAAGGCGCATGTGGAAGGGCCGGCCGCGTACATATTGCCGGCCGACGACAGGCGCCCGGGCGCGCAGGCGGAGCTGCTCCGGATTCTTCAGAAGCAGCACGTGGAGATCTCGCGCGCGACGGCACCGTTCAGCGTGCTGATTCCGGTGCCGCGGCCGCGAACGCCGCCGAGTGCTGCCACACCTGCTGGAGATCGTCTAGCGGACAGCCTCAAGCGCACCGACACGACGAGGGTCGCCGACCGTCCGCGAGTTGCGGACAGCGCGGGGGTTGCAGCTCGGCCGCGAGTTGCGGACAGCGCGCGAACGGACACCATCAAACCGGCCATCACTCCCTTCGATACTCTGCCGCTCTCGGTGCAGCGTACGGAGCTGCGTCAATTTCCGGTGGGGAGCTACATCATTCGCATGGACCAGCCGTATTCGAGAATCGCGGACGCGCTGCTCGATTATCAATACTGGAGCCCGAGCGATCCGCAGCGCACTCCGTACGACGACACCGGGTGGACCTTTCCGGAGAATTTTGCCGTGCGCTCCGTCCGTGTGACGGATCCCAAAGTTCTAGCGGTGCCGATGGAATCCGTGACCGGCGAGATCAAGGCTCCTGGCGGCGTCGTTGGGAGCGGGACCGTTTTCGCCATCAATCACAATGCGGACAACGCATTGGCGACCCTTCGTTACAGGCTCATGGACGCTGATTTTCAGATAGCCGAGCAACCGTTCGAAGCGGCGGGGCAGAAGTTTGGGCGCGGGTCGTTCATCGTCCGGCGCATTTCTTCGGGCGATCTGGACAAGATTGCGCGTGAGCTGGGACTCAAGGTCTATGCTCTCGACGCTGCGCCGCTGGTTCCCATGCACCCGGCGCGGGCGCCGCGCGTCGCCATCATGCACACCTGGATCAGCACCCAGACCGAGGGATGGTGGAGGCAGGCGTTCGACTTTCTACACATTCCCTACTCGTACATCAGCGTTCAGAATGCGGCCGCGGATCCGAATCTCAACGCGAAATACGACGTGATAATCTTTCCCCCGGGCGGAGGGACCCCGCAGTCGATCGTGGCCGGACTGCCGATGTGGCGAAATCCGATGCCGTGGAAAAAGACGGCGCTCACGCCGAACATGGGGATCGGCCAGACCGACGACATTCGTCCGGGGCTCGGGCTCAAGGGAGTCGATAATCTCAGCACCTTCGTGCAAAACGGTGGTGTGCTGGTGACGGTCGAGAACACGGCCGAGATGGCGGTCACGTTTGGACTCGCCAGCGGCGTGTCGCTCAACCAGGCGGGGCGGCTGCACGTGGTCGGAAGTCTGCTGCGCAGCAAGGTCGTGGACGAGGCGAGCCCGCTAGCGTATGGCATCCGCGACAGCCTCGCCCTTTACAGCGATGACGGCTCCAGCTTCAGCATCACTAACGTGCTGGGCGCTCGCGGCGGACGGTTCGCTGACTCGGCGACGGAGCGTCCGACGGGCCGAGGGACGGCGGACGATGTGGACGTTCCGCAGGGGCGGGTACACCTCGATCCACGGAATGACATCGCGCGTCGAAAACCAGTTGAGCCATGGCAGGCGGCACCCGTGACTGACGAGCAGTTGCGCAATCCGCTCGCGGTCATTCCGCCGGCACTCAGGCCGCGCGTGATTCTTCGGTTCTCGGACCAGCGCGAGCTGCTGGCGTCGGGCCTTCTCGACGGCACCGATGTCGCGCAGCGGCCCGCGGTTGTGGACGTTCCGCTGGCAAAGGGACACGTCATTCTGTTCGCCAATAATCCCATGTACCGCGGCATGACGATCGGGAGCTATTTCCTGGTGTTCAACACGCTTCTCAACTTCGATCGGCTGGACACCGGGAGGAAGCTCGATCAGCGGTGACTGTTGCGCCGACGAATACGAACGTTTCCGCCGAAAAACAATCGCTCTTAAAGTGGCAATCAAGCGTTTTTTGGCACCCGCCCTGCAAAACCAATAACTCGTCAGGTCGGACATTCGCGCGGAACAGCTGCCGGAGGAAACGGCGTGAGCTATCGGACTTTTGTCGACCCAGAGGGAAAGCGGTGGGAAGTCTGGCGGGTGACGCCATCCGCCGCGGAACGACGGAAGGCTGACCGACGCGCGGCGGACGGCGGGGCTGGCGATTTCCCGGGCTATGCAGACCGGCGGCGAACCCCGGAGCGGCGCAAGAACCCATTCCGGCGAACCGTGGAAGTCGCGCGCGAATTCAGCGGGGGCTGGCTCTGTTTCGAGAGTGCGGGTGACAAGCGGCGTCTCGCTCCGATTCCGGAAGGTTGGAATGAAGCGGGGCCTGAGCGGCTTGCCACGTGGCTCCAGGCCGCGAAGCGCGTTGTCAAATGCGCGCCGTGATGTAGATTCAGCGGCTCGGAGCGCACTCCGATCTCCCTCAACTCGGCCCGCGAGCACCAATCGCCCACATGCGCCAGATCCTCCGCGAACGCGACGCGATGACTTGCCGGTCCTGCAGTAACGAGGAGCGCGCCTCCGAAGGTTATCCCTGCGAGAACTGCGGGACATTCATCTGCATCATCTGTACGTTCCGGGGCGTCGTGATTTGCCGAAAATGCGAGGAGCAACGGGCTGACCCTCGCAACAAGCGGAGCGCCTGAGCGTCCCCTGCGATCGACCGCTTCCTCCCCCTCCTTAACCGACGCAAGAATGAAAAAACTTTCCAGGCTCTACTTTGGCGGGCTCGTCATTTGTCTGCCGCTGGTCGCCGGCGGCCAGGAGAAGCAACGGTTCGCGAACATGGACGAGGCGATTCAGGCGGGCGCGATCCTGACCGGCCGTCAGGGGCCGCGGAACGTGAACTGGATAGAAGGGGGAACGCGATTCTCCTACACGGATCGCGATGCCGGCACCGCCACGCCGGTCATTCGCGCCTACGACCCCGGTAGCGGCAGCGACACGGTTCTCTTTGCTACCACGGGCCGCACGTTTCCGGGTACGAATCAGCCCTTCAGTTACGACGGGTTCCAATGGGCGCAGGACTCCAGGCACCTCGTCTTTCAGTCGAACTTCCGGCCGATCTACCGCCGGTCGGGAATCTCCGATTTCTACATCTACTCGCTCGCCGACCGCAGCATGCAGCTCGCCACCAAGGGTGCGAGAACCGGTGAGCTCTCGCCGAATGGGGCCATGCTCGGCTTCGAGCGTGACGGTGACATGTACATCACCGATCTCTCGACTCACCAGGAGAAGCGGCTGACGCGCGGTGCGTCGGGGCACATCTACAACGGCCACTTCGATTGGGTATACGAGGAGGAGTATGGGCTTGCGCAGGCGTGGAAGTGGTCGCCCGAGAGCCGTTACATCGCCTACTGGCAGCTGAACGATTCGGCGGAACCTGAGATCCAGATCTCCGACTACTCGGGCCTGCATCAGGAGTGGGAGAAGCTGCGCATTCCGCAGGTCGGCGACTCGAACGCGACGGTGAGAATCGGCGTCGTGAACGTATCCACCGGCCAGAACACGTGGCTCGATACGGGCGAGAAGGGCGAATTCTACGTTCCGCGCATCTACTGGACGAGCAGGCCTGACACGCTCGCGGTGATCACGCTCAACCGCCCGCAGAACGTGATGAAGCTCTTTTTCTTCGATGTGAAGACCGGCGGGCGCCGCCAGGTGATGACCGAGACATCGAAGACCTGGCTCGATGTCTATGACTTCTACGCGGGCGTCGATGACATGATGACGTTCCCGTCGGATTCTCACGAGTTCTTCTGGCTCTCCGATCGCGACGGATTCCAGCATCTCTATCGCTACGACTATTCCGGAAAGCTGATCAACCAGGTGACGCGCGGAAACTGGAGCGTGACGCGCGTCGAAGGGAGCGATGCGAAAAAGCAGACCGTCTACTACACGTCCACCGAAGCGTCGCCACTCCAGCGCCAGCTGTACTCCATTCGGTTCGACGGCACCGATCAGCGCCGGATCACGACAGTGGAAGGAAATCACAGGATCAACATGTCGCCGACGGCGACGTTCTTCCTTGACCGTTATTCGTCGCTCAAGCAGCCGACTCAGGTGGAGCTCTGGGCGGCTTCGGGCCAGAAGCTGCGCACGCTCGAGAACAATGCGCCAGTGACAAAATGGCTCGAGACCCACGCCTACTCACCGACCGAGCTTTTTTCGTTCACGACGTCCGACGGCACTCGCATTGACGGCAGCATCGTCAAGCCCATTCCGTTCGATCCAAACAAACGCTACCCCGTCATCTTCGACATCTACGGCGGACCGGGCTCGCAGCAGGTCTACGATGCCTTCGCAACGAGCGGCTGGACGCAGTGGCTGGCGCAGGAAGGCTACATCGTCGTAGGTGTCAACAACCGCGGGACCAATAACTACGGCAGCGCGTTCATGAAGGTCGTATACAAGCACCTCGGCAAATACGAGGCGCTCGACTTTGCGGAAGCCGCGCGATACCTGGCGAAGGAGACGTACGTCGATCCCAAGCGCGTAGCGATCATCGGCACGAGTTACGGCGGCTACAGCACCGTGTTCACGATGGAGATGTATCCCGAGCTGTTCCCGGTGGGAGTGGCGAACTCGGCGGTCGGTGACTGGAGACTTTACGACACGATTTACACCGAGCGCTACATGAGCCTGCTCAGCGACAACCTGAGTGGATACGTCGAGAGCGCTCCGATCGAGCAGGCGGCGAAGATGCGCGGAAATCTGCTCCTCATCCACTCGCTGATGGACGACAACGTACACCCGCAGAACACCATGCAGCTGCTGACGGCGCTTACCAACGCGGGTCGGGACGCCGAGCTGCGGATTTATCCGCCGGGACGGCATGGAGCCGCGTACAATGCCATGAGCGCGAGACTCATTCGGCAGGCGACGGACGCGTATCTCGCGCGGTACCTGAAAACCGGCAATCCACCGGCGCTCGCTCCGGCGCGCTAGCTCCCGGGGGCACCTCTCAGATGTGAAACCGCCCACCACCGGAGAAATCCGGTGGTGGGCGGTCTTGTGATCTCGCGCCCGAGCTACTTGCGCGCGTCCTTGCGAATGTCGCGCACATCCTTGCGTCTATCCGTGCGATCCTGACGAAGGTCCTTGCGATCGCTCTTCACTTCCTTGGCATCCTGCTTGGCTTCCTTCTTGTCGCCCGCCTTGACGTCCGCCTTCACCTCTTTGCGGTCGGCGAGGATTTCCTTGCGATCCGAGCGAATCGCACGATTATCAGCGCGGACTTCCTTGCAGTCCGCGACTGCGTTTGGATGGTTCTTGCACCACGTGATGAGTTTTGCCTTGGTCATGTGCGGGGGCGCTTTGAGTGCGGCCTGACCGCTCTGCGCCGAGGCCAGTGAGCTGACTGCCAAAACCAGCGCGGCCGCAAACGCCGCAAGCTTCGCTTTCGACATCTCTTGTCTCCTTACTCTGACGGGGATCCATTTTTCGGGTGGGCGCATTCGCGCTCAGCATGAGAGACGCACTACCGGGCCGGATGTTAACGGCTGAGATCAAAAGCGTGCTTGCGGCATCCATTCGGGCCACCAAAAGGTCACAGGTACATGTAGCTGCACCCGTGCATTTGGGCCTGGTTGATCGCTACGACCATTGCCGGCACCAGGTAAACCCCGGGGAGCATGTTGGCTTCGAACTCCTTGCGGAGCGCCGCCGATTTGTCGCCGCCGCCTCCCAACAGTTGCATCCAAAGGCCGAACGCGTTGTTGCAGAGGATGAACACTGCACCGCGTTCCTGAAGGGCCGAGATGGATGAATCGGCTGGAATGGGCATCGGCGCTCCGGTAAGGGAAAGGGCCGCCGCGCCAGCGGGCGCACTATTGAAGACGTTCGCCGTCGCGGGCGCGTTCGAGCCGTCCATCACCTTGAGCGGAGTGCCGAGTCCGTACTTCTTCCACATCGCGTCGTTAAATCCGAGCAACGTCGTCATTCCGTAGAGTCCGACTACGGCGGTGGCGTCTGGGTGCTTGAGCTTGTATGTGTCGCGCAGGGTGTTGAGATAGTTCCGAACGTGCACCAGTCCCATGCCATTCTCGGGATTCGGCATGTCGAAGAACTGACGGTGCTTGCCCGTCACCGCGGTCAGCCATTTGTCGCTGGGAGTCAGGTCACCGCGCGTTCTGCGCTCGGCCGCGAAAGCGGTCGGGACCGTACCGGTGAGGCCGAGTGCAACGGCACCCGCCGCGATCCTGCCCAGGAACTCTCTGCGCTTCGGGAGTGAAGATTCGCTCATCGTGATTTCTCCTGTGGAGTGGTGGTGGGTAGAACGTGATAGTCGGCGTCGTCAGGTTTCTGTCCATGCGGCCAGTCGCGCACCTTCGCCGGGAATTCGGGGCGCGGACGAGTGTCGATGTAGGTTGCGACGTCGAAGGCCTGCTGCGGGTTGAG